>JACQFK010000636.1 GCA_016200125.1 Planctomycetota bacterium | reverse complement strand
GCCTTGCCCGGCTACTCACGACATCGTCGAGGGTGGCTTCCTCCCCTCGGGATATTCCTTGCCGCGTGTGCGGGTGGACAGATCAGAGAGGGCGTGTACATGAACGAGGCCAAGGGCTTCGTCGTCCAGCTCCCGGCGGCGGGTTGGACGGTCGAGACCGGGAAGGAACCGGATCTGTTGCTGCGTCATGCGTCACGTCAGGCTGGCGTCTCTATCCATGCCACCTGCGGCGAGATCCCGCCCGACCGACCGTTGGAGATCGCGAGCCGGCACCTCTTCTTCGGGATCCGGGGGAAGCAGATCCTCGCGCAGGAACGCCGCGTTGCCTCGCCCCAGGAGGCGCTGGAGGTGCTCCTGCGGGGCGACCTGGGAGGCCGAGAACTCCTCCTGCATGCCTACACTCTCGAGGGGCCCGGCTGCATCTACGACATGGTGTTGTTCGCCGCTCCCGGTGACTATTCGGCGCTCGAAGGGGAGTTCGAGACGCTGGTTCGCAGCTTCCGGCGACTACACGGAGAGACGCGGTGAGGGCGTTCTTCGGGTATCTCGGCGGGAGCTTCCTGCTAGTTTGCCGATCGTTCCGGGACGCGCTTCTGCCGCCCTACCGCTTCGGCCTCGTCGTCGCGCAGATTCATGCCATGGGCGTCAGCTCCCTCCCGCTGACCGTCATTGCCGGCCTCTTCGCCGGGATGGTGATCGCCCTCCAGGGAGCGCATGAGCTGGAGCGTTTCGGGGCGACCCTCTACCTCGGGCCAACAGTGGCCCGCTCCATCATCCGGGAGGCCGGCCCCGTCATGACGGCACTTCTCGTCGGCGGAAAGGTCGGAGCGGGGATCACGGCTGAACTGGGCGCCATGAAGGTGACGGAGCAGATCGATGCCCTGCGAGCCATCGGGGAGAGCCACGTGAAGTTTCTGGTGGTCCCACGGCTCCTGGCGGGCCTGGTGGTCTTTCCGCTCCTCACCATCATCGCGAACGTCATCGGCATCATCGGTGGCCTGCTCGTCGCCGTGTTCCAGCTCCACCTCGACTATCAGCTCTATGCGAACACGATCTTGGACCTCACCACGTTTCGGGACTACTTCAGCGGCGTCGGGAAAGCGGTGGCATTTGGATTGCTGGTCGCCCTGGCCGGCTGCTACCAGGGCTTGACCTTCAAAGGGGGCAGCACCGAGCTGGGGCAGGCCACCACCGGGACGGTGGTGGGCATCGGGATCGCGGTGCTGGTGGCCGATTACCTCCTGACCCAGCTCTTTTTCGTGCTGTAGGAACGACGGCGGCGCCACAGATGGAGCGGCCAGAGATCCTCAGGATCCGAGAGCTCTACAAGGGCCTCAATGGCCACCAGGTTCTGGCCGGGGTCGAGCTCAGCCTACGGGCCTGCGAGACCGTGAGCGTCCTCGGGGGAAGCGGCGCCGGCAAGAGCACGCTCCTGAGGCTGATCGCTGGCCTCATCAAGCCTGACCGAGGCCAGATCTTCCTCTTCGAGCAGGACCATGTCCCCCTGAGCGAGCGGGAGCTGCTCCCGCTCCGGAGGCGCATGGGGGTCGTCTTTCAGGGGGCAGCCCTGTTCGACTCGCTCACCGTCTTCGAAAATATCGCCTTCCCCCTCAGGGTTCACACGACGGCCTGGAAGGACGAGATCCGGGACCGGGTGGCGGCGATCCTGAAGCGAGTGGGGCTGCCGGGGATCGAGGATCGGTATCCGGCAGAGCTGAGCGGCGGGATGAAGAAACGGGTCGGCATCGCCCGGGCGCTGGTGCTCCAGCCACAGCTCGTCCTGTTCGACGAGCCGACGGCGGGCCTGGACCCCGTGAACGCTCGGCTGATCTGCGAGCTGATCGCCGAACTGCGCCGGGATCTCTGTGAAACCTCGGTGGTGGTGACGCACGACCTGCACTGCGCCTTCGCCATGTCGAACCACATCGCCTTGCTCCACGATGGGAAGGTCATCGAGCTCGCCCCGGCCGAGACCTTCCGGAATTCGTCGAGACCCGAGGTGCAGAAGTTCTTGGCGGGCGCCGTCCACTAAGCAGTCACTTTCGAGCGCTCAGGGGGTTTGCATGGAACCGCGGAGCAGTGTCAAGGTTGTGGTGGGCGTCTTCGTCTTCGCCGGGCTTCTCCTCTTTGCCGCCTCGATCCTCCTCCTCGGGGAGCGGGGAAGATACTTCGCCACTCAGCATCGGCTCAAGGCCTTCTTCACGAGCGTGGCAGGCCTGCACGAGGGGGCAGCCGTGCGACTGGCGGGAGTGGCAGTCGGCCGGGTGACCAGGATCCAGTTGCCCCGTCCGCCCGAGCGGAAGGTGCTCGTGGAACTGAATGTGGCCGGGGACGCGATCGAGAACGTCCGCCGGGACTCGGTCGTCCGCCTCGAGACGATGGGATTTCTCGGAGACAAGTTCGTCGAAATCAGCGTCGGGAGTCCCCAAGAACCGGCGGTGTCCGCCGGGGCCACGCTCCAGGCCGAGGAGCCGACCGACTTCGGCGCCCTCCTCGGCCAGGGTCGACGGGTCCTCGGGCACGCGGAGGGGCTCGCCGCCGCGCTGGAGCGGGGAGACGGCGCCCTGCCCTGGTTGATCAACGATCCCCAGAGCAAGCGGCTGGTGGCCGAGACGCTCGGCTCCGTCCGGGCCGTGACCGCCTCGCTGGGACACGGGGAGGGCGCGCTCCCCTGGCTGCTCAACGATCCTCAAAGCAAGCGCCTGGTCGCCGAGACGCTCGGCTCCGTCCGGGCCGTGACCGCCTCGCTGGAACGGGGGGATGGGGCGGTATCGTGGCTGATGCGCGATCCGGCCAGCCGACAATTCGCGCAGGATCTCGCTCGCACCGCCGAGGCCATCGCGACCCTCTCCACCGACGTGAAGACCGGTCGGGGCCTGGCTCACGCCCTGATCTATGACCCCGAGGGCGGCAAGGCGCTGCTGAAGGCGTCACAGGTGTTCCAGGAGGTCCATTCCCTGCTCCAGGCGATCCGGGGCGGCGATGGAGCGATCCCGGCCCTCCTGTTCGATCCGGCGTCCAGACGGCTGGTGGACAATCTGAGGAAGGCCTCGCAGAACCTCGACGAGATCAGCGCGAAGATCCTCCGGGGCGAGGGCACGCTGGGAGCACTGGTCGCGGACCCCACCCTCTACGAGGATCTGGCCGCGCTCCTGGAAGGAGCGGAGCGAAGCCGTATCCTCCGCTGGGGCATCCGCCATACCCTCGAATCCGGGCGGGAGGCACGGAAAGAACGGGGGAAAACCCGAACCACCGACAAGTGAACGCGGTCCGCACGCGCGGGCAGCTGTGTCGTTCCTGCAGTTGGAATAGAGATGCGGCGTCGGCGGTTATCTTTACGCGGGATTAATCTCCAACCTGGGGGCGCCCGCTGCTCGGTGACCCGCGGGACGCTGAAGGGATCGCGCGTGACGCCCGCTGAAGCCTTATGGGCGATCCCGAGGTTCCCGTGGCGGAAGCTGACCACAGTGGGAGGAGGCCATGTCGCAGGTGAGAGGTGTGACGCGGACGGTCAGCCGGCGCCGGCAGAGATCGACGGACCCGCAACCGAGGACGGATCGGAGACGTGTCCGCCTTCTTCTCGCGGCGGGATTGTCGGTGCTGTGCGGTACCGCGCCGGCCGCGGCTCAGTCGGTGCCGCCGCCCCCGGCGGCAGCCGACGACTCCGCCGCCCCCGCCCTGGTGACCGGAACCGCGAGACCTCTGGACGGCGCCGCCTTCGCAGGCGCCGAGACCGCGACTGGCCCCGCCGCCGCCTCCGCGCAGCCGGTGGCGGAGGACACCTCGCTCGGCGCCCTCGAGGCCGAGGAGGCGGAGCTGGCCGAATATGATCCGTGGGCGCCGTTCAACGAGAAGACCTTCGCGTTCAACCACGGGCTGGACCGGCACGTGATCAAGCCGGTCGCGAAAGCGTACGACAAAGTCGTGCCCAATATCGTGCAGCGGGCGGTCAGAAACATCTTCGAGAACGTCGGATCGATCCGCCGCATCGTCAACACGGCCCTCCAGGGCCGGTTCAATGACACGGGGCAGGAACTGGGCCGGTTCGTGATCAACACTGTGTTCGGGCTCGGGGGGTTCATCGATGCCGCGCCCAGCTTCGGGGTGGCGCCACGGGCGGACGCCGACACGGGGCAGACGTTCGGG
>JACQFK010000640.1 GCA_016200125.1 Planctomycetota bacterium | reverse complement strand
GCTCGACGGCTCCGCGCGCCGCGTCGAGGCGCGCTGGAAGTCCACCCCCGTCGCGGTGGAGTCGAAGATCGCCGCCTGGCTCGGCGCTGCGGTCGCCGCCGCCGCCGCGATCCTCCTCGTCATCTCCGCCCTGCGCTCGGAACCCAAAGCCCCGGCGGATCCGGTGGTCCGCACGGCCCCCCCGCCGCCTGCGCCGGATCCCGCTCCCCGCCCGGCGCCGGAGCCTCCCGTCGCTCCGCGCGTCCCCGCGCCGGCGCCCGTCGAGCCGCCGCGCGCGGAACCGCACGCGCCCCGTCAGGCCGAACCGCGGCCCGAGCCGCCGGCTCCCGCCGAGCCCCGGACGCCTGCTCCGGCTCCGTCGCCGGCTCCCCGGCCCGAGCCTCCGAAGCGGACGGAGCCCGCGCCCACGCAGGTGACCCGCGCGGTCGCGCTGCTCCGCGAAGCCGACGGCGCCTTCGACTTGGCCGACAAGCCGCTGCGCGGAAAGCAGAAGGACCTCACGGTCGGCGCGGGCGACCGGCTGCGCGCGTCGACCCCCGTCAAGATCACCCTGGCGGACGACCGGGTCGTCCTCCTGGCGCCGCGCACGGTGCTGGAGTTCCGCCCCGAGGAGAAGCGGCTCACGCTGGCGATGGAGCAGGGCGAGCTCCTCGCGGACCTGATCGGCCCCGGCCCCGAGATGCGCGTCGTGACGAAGGCCTGCGACGTCACGCCGCTCGGCACGGTCTTCGGCGTGAAGGTCGACGCCGGCCGGGTGACGGTGACGGTGGAGAAGGGCCGCGTCGAGGTCCAGAGCCCCAGGGGCCGCGCGACGCTGCGGCCCGCCGAGTCGCTGCAGGCGTCGGAGGACGGCACGCTCGGGACCCCGGGTCCGGCGGACTTCCGGACGATGGCCTGGGCGCGGAGCCACCGCGCGCCGGAGCTCTCGCTCTACGCCGAGGACTTCTCGAAGCCGGGCGCCTGGGCCGGCGAGATCGACAAGGGCGTCGCCCGCGCCGTCGCGAAGGCCGGCGGCGGGCCGGTCCTCCACCTGGCGACCGAGAAACCGCTCTTCGAGGTCCCCGTCCGCGGATCGATGACGGTCGTCTGCCGCTCCGACCGCGCCGGAAAGTTCAAGATCCAGTTCTATTCGCCCGAGCTGAAGACGACCTACACGAAGCAGAACCTCACGGTCCTCCGCTCCGACGCCTGGCGCGCGGTGACCGTGGATTTCGACGACTTCGCGCCCAGCGACAAGAGCCGGCCCGCGAGGGTGACGCCCGGATCCGGCGTCACGGACCTGCTGCTCATGTACGGCGACGAAGGGGAGCGGGGCAACTTCTGGGTGGACTCGATCAAGGTGACGGAGGTCCGGCCATGAGAAGCGTCCTCGCGATCCTCTGCGTCCTGACCCTGTCGGCCCCGGGCCTCGCCCAGGACAAGAAGAAGGGAGCCGCGGCCGACAAGGTCGATCCCGTCAAGGTCGACGCGGCCATCAAGAAGGGCCTGGCCTATCTCAAGACCCAGCTCGGCCGCTTCGGCACCCTGAACAAGCGCCGCTCCGACGAGCTGATCCTCTGGACCTTCACCCACGGGGGGATCGCCGAGAACGATCCCGACTTCGAGAAGCTCCTCAAGAACGTCCTCGAGACCCCGCTGGAGTGGACCTACAACGTGTCGCTCCAGGCGATGATCCTGGAGGAGCTCGACCGGGTGAAATACCAGGGGCGGATCGCCCAGTGCGCCCAGTTCCTCGTCGACAACCAGTGCCAGAACGGGCAGTGGAGCTACGGCGAGGTGGATCAATTCGCCAAGGACGTGCCGACGGGGACGGGCAAGAAGGCGGTGGCGAGCGGCCCGAAGGCGAAGCCCGAGAAGAACCCGCCGGGCACCCGCGTGAAGCCGAAGGTCCTGAACACGATCACGATCAAGCAGATGAAGAAGGGGCCCGTGAAGGGCGACAACTCCAACTCCCAGTACGCGTCGCTCGGCCTCCGCGCCTGCCACGACGCGGGCGTCGTGCTGCCCGCCGAGGTCCTCGAGCTCGGGGAGAAGTGGTGGCGCGACGGCCTGGGGGGCGACGGCTGGGGCTACCTCAGCAAGAACGACACGGGCTACGGCTCGATGACCGCGGGCGCGGTCGGCGCCCTCACGATCTACCTCTTCATCCAGGGCAAGCCCTGGCTGAAGGACAAGGAGGTCACGACCGGGATGGACTGGCTGGCGAAGAACTTCACGGTGACCCAGAATCCCGGGCCCCACGACGCCGACGGCGGGCAGGGCGGCTGGCAGTACTACTTTCTCTACGCCCTCGAGCGGGCGGGCATCTTCTTCGGTACCGAGACGATGGGCGCCCACGAGTGGTACGTCGAGGGCGCGCAGTACCTGCTGGGCCAGCAGAAGGACGACGGCTCCTGGATGTCGAAGGGAGCCGACCACGCGATCTGGGACACCTGCTTCGCGATCCTCTTCCTCCGGCGCGCCACGCGGCCCCTGCGCGACGTCGCGTCCGAGGACCGGAAGATGAAGTAAACGGCATCACGAATCACGCATCACGGGAAGAGTCGTCGTCCTGATGCTTGATGCGCGATTCGTGATGCGTCCTCAGGTTTTGGAGCGGGACATGAGATTCCTGGCGGCGCTTCTCCTCCTTCAGGCGCAGGACACGGCGGCCCCGGCCCTCGTCTCCGTCACGGCGCGGGCGGAACCCACCAAGGTCGTCCTCGTGTTCAGCAAGCCCGTCGATCCCGCGGGCGCCGAAGCCGCCGCGAACTACTCGATCGACAACGGCGTGAAAGTCGAGTCGGCGGCGCGCGGGCTCGATCTCAAGACCGTGACGCTGACGACGTCGCCGCTCTCCGAAGGCATCCCCTACACGGTGAAGGTGAAGGGGGTCCGCGACTGCGCCGTTCCGCCCGTCGAGGTGGCGCCCGGTACCCTGAAGACCTTCGTCTTCACGAAGGGGCTTTTCGGCGGAGCGCCCAGGGAGGAGGGCCACGCCGCGCACATCCCCAAGTTCACGAAGCCTCTGCTGTTCAACACGCCGGAGGTCGATCCGATCCTCGCGGCGCTGCAGGTCTTCCCGAAGAACAATCCGTGGAACGAGGACATCTCCAAGCGCCCCGTCCATCCCGACTCCGACAAGATCGTCGCCACGGTGGGGAAGGACAAGGGCTTCCGCTACAACCTGGACATGTGCTTCGTGATCGTCCCGCCTTCGCAGCCGAAGATCGACCTGAAGCTCAAGTCTCCCCAGGAGTCCGACAGGGGGCCCTTTCCGGTGCCCGAGAACGCCCCGATCGAGGGCTGGCCCGTCGACGGCAAGACCCTGGAGGCGTCGCAGCAGGGCGGCGGCGCCGACCGGCACATGCTCATCGTCGATCCTACCGCGGGGATGCTCTACGAGTTCTACCAGGGCTTCAAGCGCCCCTCGGGGTGGGAGGCGACGGGCGAGGCGACCTGGGACCTGAAGACGAACAAGATGCGGCCGAAGAGCTGGACCTCGGCGGATGCCGCCGGGCTTCCGATCTTCCCCTCTCTGCCGCGATTCGAGGAGTGCGAGCGGGGCGTCGTCGACCACGCGATGCGGGTGACGGTCTCGAAGACGCGCAAGGCGTTCATCTATCCCGCCTCCCACCAGGCCGGCAGCAGCGATTCGCCTGCCGTCCCGGCGATGGGTCAGCGCTTCCGCCTCAAGGCGTCGGTGGACCTGACGGGATTTTCCCGTCACGCCCAGGCGATCGCGCTGGGACTGAAGAAGCACGGGATGTTTGTCGCGGACAATGGGGGCGACTGGGAGCTCTCGATCCCGCCGGATTCGCGGCTGAAGGGCCTGGAGTCGCTCCGCAAGCTGAAGGGGAGCGACTTCGAGGTCGTCCTCACCACGGGCGAGAACGAATTGGGCCGCTAGCTCTTCGGCCGCCAGTGCTTCGCGATCAGCTCCTCGGGATACTCGCTCGGCACCTGGCCGGTCGACGCGTAGCGGTAGAGCGCGACGTGGAAGACTCCCTTGAGCGCCGTCGAGACGACCGCGAGGGCGATCCAGTAGAAGAGGGC
>JACQFK010000057.1 GCA_016200125.1 Planctomycetota bacterium | reverse complement strand
CCAGCTTCCGCTGGGTCTCGACTTTCTGCTCAACGACCTGCTGGCCCTCGCGCGACAGCACGATCTCCTGGCCGACCTGGGCCTTCTTGGCCAGGCTGCCGATCTTCATCTCCGCCGATCCGTCGAGGAGGAGCGCCGACAGCCGGTCGCCGCGCGACTCGACCGCAAGGCGCCCGTTCAGATCGCTGAAGCTGAGCTTGTTCTTCCCGAAGGAGATCTGCCATTTCTGGGAGGAGCCCTCGGTGTCCAGCAGGACGAGCCCCTGGTCCAACGCGAGGCCGTAGGTGTCTTCCGCCTTCAGGTGGGAGAAGGCGGCTTCGGAACCCTTCTCGAGCATGACGGAGGTGCGGGCTTCGAGGCTGAAGGCGGCGCCGCTGCTGCGGGCGGCGAACCAGTCCTTCCACGCGGCCTTCTCGAGCGAGCCCGCCTTGCTTTCCGCCTTGTCGCGCTTCAGCCAGAGATCGCCCACGGCGTCGAGGACGTACACGGGCGTCAGCAGGGCGACGTCGGCCGGGGGGGTCTCGCGCGGGTTTTCCCTCGCCGCCACGACCGGGGCAGGCAGGGGAAGCGGCGCGGGATCCACCACGGTGGGATTCGGGCTGGGCTTCACCGCGGGCGTCTCGGGGACCGGGGGCTTCACCGGGTCCTTGGGAGGAGCGACCGCCACCGGGTCCTTCGGGGGTACGACGGGCAGGAGCGGAAGCGTCGACGGCGAGTCGACGGGCTTCACGGCCGGCAGGGGCGACGGAGCAGGGGCGACCGCCACGGTCTCGGTGGCGGCCGAGGGCTCGTTGGCGACGCGGTAGACCGGGGGTGGCGCGGCCTTGGGATACAGGGCAAAGCCGACCGCGACCGCCAGGACAGCCGCGGCCGCTCCGACAAATGGGACGAAGCGGCGGCGCCGGGACGCGGACACGACTTTGGACAGCAGGATCTCGTTCACGGGGCCGGCCGAGGCCGGGGCCTCCAGCGTGGAGGAGAGGGCGACTGTCCGGCGGCATTCGTCGCAGGCCGCCAAGTGGGAGGCCATGCGGCTGTGATCCTGGGGAGACAGGCTCCCCTCCAGCCAGCCGGACAGGGTCAGGACGTCGGGACAGGACTTCTCCATGGTGCTCATGAGACGCCGCCCGTCCCCTCCTTGATGCATTTCTTTAATTTATCCCGGGCCCGGAGAATATAGCTCGAGACGGTGTTCGGCGCCACCCGCATCACCCCGGCGATCGACCGGTAGGACAGCCCGTCCAGGTAGTACATCTTGAGGATCAGCTTGTCGGCCTCGGGGAGCTTCTCCATCGCCTCGTAGAGGACGAACACCTCGTCCAGCGAGTACTGCTCCTCCGTCTCGGGAGTCTGGAGCTCCTTGACGATGTCGCGGTCCTCGTCGTCCAGGTGGACGTGGCGCATGGACCCTTTGCGCATCTCGGATCGGATGTAGTCCAGGGCCCGGCGGGTGGAGAGGACGGTGAGCCAGGTGGACAGGGCGGCCTTGGATTCGAACCCGCGGAGCCGGCGGCAGCCGTCGGCGCAGAGGGAGAGCCAGACCGCCTGGATGGCGTCGTCGACCAGGCTGGCGTCGGCGGCCTTGAGGACGCGCATGAAGGTGGTGCGGACCGCGTGGGCGACGAGCGCGCCGTACTTCTTCATCATCTCGCGCCAGCCGTCCGCCTCCCCCGTGACGCAGCGACGAACCAGCTCCAGTTCTTCGGGGTTTCCGGCCACGCCCTAAGTATATCCGCCCGCGGCCGGGCCCCGGAACTTTACACGGAAACTGTCCGCGACCGCCGCAGCCGCAGCGCCAGGAGGACCGGCAGCGACAGTCCGATGAAGGCCAGGCCGAAGGGCAGCGCCAGGCCGACCAGCTCGACGATCACCGCCAGCCCCTTCATGAAGTGGGAGGCGCTGCGGTCGAAGCTCGACGCCAGCACGCCCCGGCTCTCGAGCACCGTCTGGGCGACCTTCTCATCGGCCATCCGGATCGACACCAGCGACAGCTCGCGGGGATCGGCGCCCTCGGCCGCGGCCGTCCTGTCCGCCTGCCCGGGCCTGAGTTTCGACGCCGTGATCCGCTCCGACTGCACCTTCCCCATCTTGCGCAGATCGGTGATGAAGGAGCGGAACTGGTCCGCGGGAATGACGGCCGAGAGCGTGCAGCTGCGCGAGCCCTCGGTGCCTTCCATCAGCATGTCGATGATCTCGCCCTTGATGGCCGTGAGCTTCGACTCGAGATCGTCCTCGGCTTTCGTGCAGTCGGCGACGCGGAGGGAGAGGTCGCCGGCCCGCTTGTAGCCGGGGGACTGGGTCATCGCCAGCAGGCCGCGGGCCCCCGCGGGAGCCTTGAACAGGTCCTGATTCCGGAGTTCGGGCGCCTCGGCCCCGGGAGCCGGGCAGCCCGCCGCCTCCGAATTCCGGCAGGCCTTCGGCGACTCCGATCCTGCGTGAAAAAAGCCCGCCGTGAAGATCAGCAGCAGCAGGCCGCCGGCCAGCATCGCAAAGGTTCCGCTCATGCGCATGTCCCGCTCCTTTCAAGGTCTCCCCTCTGACGCGGGCGCCGTTGCGGGAGTTCCCGCCGTTTGCTATCCTGCCGCCGTGCGCGAGATTCCGCTGCTGTCGTCCCGGATCCTGGTGGGCCCCGGCGTGCTGGACTGGAAGGGCGACAGCGGCGCCCTCACGAGCCTCAAGCGCGCCTTCGTCCTGACGGACCGCAACTGCCTCAGGTACGCGCGGCGGGTCGAGCAGGGCCTGAAGGCCTCGGGCTTCGAGACCGGCCTCTCCGCCCTTCCGGCGGGCGAGAACCAGAAGAGCCTCTCGGTCGCCGGAAAGATCCATCAGCAGCTGGCGCGCTTCGGCATGGACCGCAAGTCGGTGCTCTTCGCCGTGGGCGGCGGGGTCATCACGGACCTCGGAGGCTTCGTCGCGTCGACCTACATGCGGGGCATCCAGGTGCGCCTCTTCCCGACCACGCTGCTGGGCCAGGTGGACGCGGCGATCGGGGGCAAGACGGGGGTCAATCTTCCCCAGGGAAAGAACCTGGTCGGATCGTTCTACCAGCCCGCCCTGGTCTGCTGCGACCCGGCGGTCCTGAAGACGCTGCCGGACCGCGAGTTCGTCTCGGGCCTGGGCGAGGTCGTGAAGTACGGGATGATTCGGGACGCCGCGCTGTTCGACTACATCGAGAAGAACGTCCAGGGGATCCGCGATCGCAACGCGGACGTGCTCGACGAGATCGTGTATCGCTGCGCCCTGATCAAGGCGGACGTCGTCACCAAGGACGAGAAGGAGTCGGGCGAGCGGGCGATCCTCAACTACGGCCACACGATCGGCCACGCGCTGGAGGCGGCGGGGGGCTACAAGCTGCTGCACCACGGCGAGGCGGTGTCGATCGGAATGGAGGCGGAGGCGATCCTGTCGATGGAGCTGGGGATCGCGCCGCTCGAGGTGCTCGCGGCCCAGAACCGCCTGCTGAAACTCTGCGGCCTGCCCACGCGCGTGAAGAAGATGCCCGAGAAGAAGGTTTTGGCGGCGCTCAAGCTCGACAAGAAGAACGTCTCGGGCCGCACCCGCTTCGTCCTGCCTGAGGCGGTCGGCAAGGTCCGCTGGGGCGTCGAGGTGTCCTCCGACCTGATCGCGGCCGCCCTCCGCACCGTCACCGCCTGATCCTGCAAAACAAACGGTTTGATTCGTTGCAACGTGCAACGAATCAAACCGCTTGTTTCATTTCAAGTTCCCGGTTCGCCCTCCCCGCCAGCAATCCGTCGGCCATCCATTTTTCCTGTCGAGTTATTCAGCCCTGCCCGCACTTCTCGGGTGGAGGAGAACCCCGTGGATGTCCTGGAAAGCCTGGTCCGACTGAACCTCTCGGGCATGGTCGGCAGCTCCCTGCTCCGGCGGCTCCTCGCGCAGTTCGAGCTCCCCCGCATCCACCGGCTCTCCCGCCGGGAGCTCGAACGCGTCCCCGGCATCGGCCCCCTCCCCTCGAAGGCCATCGTCGAGGCCGGCGATCCCGCCCGCGAGATCGACCTCGCCGCCCGCCACGGCATCGGAATCCTGCCCGTCAGCGGCGCCGACTATCCTCCCGCGCTCCGCACCCTCTACGACCACCCCATCGTCCTCTACCGGCGCGGCGCCACGGTCGACGCCGACGCCCTCGCGATCGGGATCGTCGGCTCCCGGGAATGCACCGACTACGGCCGCCGCCAAGCCGCCCGCTTCGGCCAGGAGCTGGCCCGGCTCCGCGTCAGCGTCGTGAGCGGCCTCGCCCGGGGGATCGACACCGCCGCCCATCGCGGCGCGCTCAAGGCTCCGGAAGGCCGCACGATCGCCTTCCTCGGCAGCGGGCTCCTCCGCGTCTACCCGCCTGAGAACGCGAGGCTCCTCGACGAGATCTGCGCCCGCGGCGCCGCCTTCTCAGAGTTCCCCCTCGAAGCGCCGCCCGAAACCACCAACTTCCCCCGCCGCAACCGCCTCATCAGCGGCCTCTCGCTCGGCGTGCTCGTGGTCGAGGCCGCCGAGCGCTCGGGCGCGCTCATCACGGCCGACTGGGCCCTCGAGCAGGGCCGCGACGTCTTCTGCCTTCCCGGCTCGATCGAAAGCCCCCTGTCGCGCGGCTGCCACCGGCTCATCAAGCAGGGCGCCAAGCTGGTCGAAGAGCCGTCGGACCTCCTGGAGGAGATCCCCGCCTTCGCCTCGCTCGTCGAGCCGGCCGTCGCGCTCACGCCGCTCGAGCGGGCCGTCGCGCGGAGGCTTTCGGAGCGGTCCTCGAACGTGGAATCGATCGCGGCGGCGACGCGGCTTCCGGCGTCCTGCGTCGAGCGGGCCCTGGGGGAACTCGTGTCGAAAGGCGCGGCGCTCCAGGACGGGCCCGACCTCTACCGCGGCCGGTAGACGACGATCCGCTCCGTCTCGTGGACCTTCGTCCACGACGCGGGAGGATGGAGCGCGATCTCCGGGACGGGGCGGCTCCACCACTTCCCCGGCTGGGACCAGAACTTGTCCACGATCACGGCCGCGCCCGCGAAGTCGGTCGCCTCCTGGAAGGGGATGTAAAGCCGCGAGGGCCGGTGACCTTCGATGAAGTCGAGCGCCTCGACCGTCTTGTCGTCCGTCACGATCCGCGCGATCTTCTCCTTCGCGATCCAGGCCCGGGCTTCCCGGGCCCCGGCCGAAAGCGGCCGCCCCTCCCCCCGGCCCGAGTGGATGGTCACCAGGGCGGCCAGCAGGACCCCCGCCGCGACGGCCCCCGCGGTCCGGGGACGGACCTGCGCAGCAAAGCCGCCGAACAGCACGGCCAGCGGTGCGCCGAAGACCGGCAGCGTCCACTCGAACAGGAAGAAGCCGGGCATGAACGGCCTCAGCGAGGACGGCCAGAAGCAGTAGCCGGCGTAGAAAGCCAGGAACCAGACCCAGATCATCCCGGTCCCCGGCACGCGCTTCCAGAGGAGCCCGAGGCCTCCGAAGAGGCAGGCCAGGTTGATCAACCCCGTGAAATTCCGGCCGTACCAGGGCGTGAACATCAGGAGCGGAAGCTCCAGGAACTGGCGGTGGAGGATCGACCCGACCGTCGTGTAGCGCTCCGCCATGTACTGGCCCGCGTGCCAGAAGCGGATCATCGAGTAGCGGGCCAGCGGATCCCCCGTGAGAGAGGCGAATCCGATCATCTCGGCGGCCATCACGCCCGCCAGGGTCAGGGCGATCGGCAGGTACCAGGTCCAGGCCCGTCGGGTCGCCCACCAGTGGCCGGCGAAGAAGAGCCCCATGTAGATCGTCGACTCCTTGTGGAGGTAGGCCCAGCCCAGCAGGAGCCCGGTCAAGATGCGCCGCCTCGCCCCGGGATCGGACATCCGCGCGGTATAGATCACGAGCACCGCCAACGCGACCCAGAGCGCCAGGGGCGTGTCGGTGTGGCACTCCGTCGCGAAGCGGACGAGATTCGGATGGACCGCGGCCAGCAGCCCCGCCAGGAGTCCGGCAACGTCGCCGAAGAGGATCCGGCCCAGAGCGAAGGCCGCCCCCACCAGCGCCGTCGAGCAGAGCAGGTTGTAGAGGACCAGCGGGAGTTCCCCCGCCCCGAACAGGGCATAGGAGACGAGGATCGGCAGCAGGAAGCCCGAGCGCGTCTGCTGCACGTTGGTGACGTCGACCTTGCCGTTCAGGCGGTCGACGGCGATGCGCGAGTAGACGATGTCATCGCCGATCAGGAGGCCCGTGAAGAAGACGAGGCGGAGGGCGGCGGCCAGCAGGAGGAGTAGCGCCAGTCCGGTCGCGGTCCGCTTCGACATCGACCGCTCAGGAGGCGGCCACGCGGAGCGGCTGGTAGTCCTCCTCGCGCGCCCGGTCGGCGGTGAGGCAGTAGGGAATGCCGCCCTTGCGATGGACGACGACGTCGGCCGCGCCCTTGTCGGGAACGTCCCCGTAGCGGACCGTGAGGGAGGCGGCGAACTGGATCTCCGTCGGGCCGTGGAGGCCGTGCACGAGCGTCATCGGACCCTGGTGATCCTTGAGGTAGATCAGCGCGTCGCCCCGCGCCTGGAACGCCTTCAGCGCGTGGTTCTCCGCCTCCATCCGGCCCACGATGACTTTGCACTCCGGGGTGGGACGGAAGTGGCGGCCGATGCGCAGGAGATTGATGTCGCGCGAACCGGCCTCCGGGTCGTGGTCCCAGAGGTCCCGCAGACGGGCGGAATAGCCGGGGTCGGTGAGCAGGCAGCCGCCCGAGGGCTGCGGAATGTCGGTGATGCCGTAGTGCTTTGCCAGGCTGTACTGCCGGTTCCGCCCGCGGCCCGAGATGTCGAGCAGCCGGGAACGGTCGATGATCCCCTCCTGCTCCGGCAGCGTGGGAGGGAGGATCTTCGCCGAAAGGGGGCGGACCACGAGGCCCTCGAGCCCCAGCTTGCGGTCGATCTGGCGGAAGCGCTCCCAAGTCTGGGACATGGGCCGCTGGTTGAGCACCTCGCCCGTGATCAGGAAACCCGCGCCCTCGCGCTCCAGCGCCTCGCGGGCCCAGGAGATCATCATGATCCGGCAGTCGACGCAGGGGTTCATGTTCTTCCCGCGCCCGTACACCGGGTTCTTCACCATGTCGATGTAGTCCTGCCCGAGATGGGACATCCGCACGGTGAATCCCAGGTGGCCCCACATCTTCACGAGCGGCTCGACGTCCTTGCCGCAGGATCCGGAGCTGACGGGATCGCAGCCGAAGTGGGTGATGAAGCGGATGCCCGTCACCGGGATCCCCTGCTCGAGGACCACGCGGACGGCGAGCATGCTGTCGAGCCCGCCGGAAAGGAGAGCGACGGCTTTTCTATTCATGCAATGCAGGAAATCGGGGGATTGAACCGTCCTGAATATATTAATCGGCGGGGGTAGGGTCAAGGTGGCCTTTTTGTTGACACCCCTCCACCACCCCCTATAATCCGAAGTCTCCGGGGATCAACCTCCGGAACGGGCCTGGGGCAGATAGAGGAGGTCGGGTATGGTTGGAGCCAGTCGTCTTCTCGTAGCCTTGGCGGTGGCAGGACTGTTCTCCCAGCCTCTCTACGCCGACGTCATCCCGACCCGCCGCGGGGGAAACACGGCCGACTCCTCCGCGAAAATCGAATCCCGCCTTGTAAACCTGGGCCTCACGGCCGAGGCCGCCAAGCAGCAGGTCCAGAACCTGAACGACGACCAGGCCAAGTACTTCGCCGCCAATCCCGACCGCATCCAGCTCGTAGGACAGGGGGAGAACTGGGGCGGCCAGTCCGACAATCTGTGGTGGGAGTGGATCTTCGGGATCGGCATGCTCGCCGTTGCCGGCGCGATCATCGTTATCGAAGTGGGCAAGGATTGATTGGGTGATGGGCCTATGAAAAAGCTCCTCCTGGGAGTAGTGACGCTCCTCGTCGCGGCCCTGCCGTGCCTGGCGGACGTCATTCCCACGCGCCGCATCGAGCGCAATCCCGCGGCGGAGCAGAAGGTGAAGGCGCGCCTGGAGCAGCTGGGCGTGCCCAGCCAGGAGGCCCTCCGTCAGGTCAACGACCTCACCCCGCAGGACACCGCCTACTTCGCCCAGAATCCCGACCGCGTCCAGGCCGCCGCGGGCCTGTACTGGTACGAGTGGCTGGGCGGCCTGGCTTTCGCCGTCATCGTGGTGGCCCTCATCATCATCCGGGTTAACAGTTAAGCTCACGGCCCGCGCCCGTCTCCCGGCGGTCGTCCTGGTCCTGGCGGCGGCAGGCTGCTCTTCCATAGGATCCACGATCGACCGTCTCCCCGACGACGCGGCCGCGCGCGGCTACGTCCTGCTCCCCAAGCCCGTCTCCCTCCCCCGCAGCCGCATGAGCGCCGACTGCGTCCCCGAATCGCTCTGCGCGGTCATGAACTACTGGGGGAAGTCCGCCTCGGTCGAAGAACTCTCCTTTCTGGGCCGCACCTCCAACGTAGCCGGGATCCCCTTCACCCAGGTGCCGGCGCTCGCCCGCCAGAAGGGCTTCAAGGCCGCCTTCGTGGGATCGACCGCGGCGTCCCGCCCATCATCGGCGTGCAGTCCGGCGGCGGCAACTATCACGCCTTCGTCGTGATCGGCTACTGCGACCGCGAAACGCTCATCGTCTGCGAGGAGTACGGGAACGTGAAGCGGCTGATCTCCTACGAGGAGGTCGAGATGCTCTGGAAGCCCTCGGGGCACCTCATGCTGGAGCTCGAAATCTCGCGCGCCGACGAGCTGGTCACCGAGGGGGCCGTCCTCGAATCCAAGAGCCGCTACGCCGACGCGGCGGCGATCTACCGGAAGGCGCTCCAGCTCGACGGAACCTCCTACGAGGCGCGGGTGGGGCTGGGCAACTGCCTGCTCTTCCTGCACAAGCTCGAGGAGGCGCTCGCGGAGTACAAGCTCGCCTACGAGGCGAACGCGGCCGACCCCCGCGTGTGCAACAACCTCGCCAACCTCTACCTCGAGCTCAAGCGCGAGCTGCCCGAGGCGGAGCGCCTGGCGGAGAAGGCCGTCGAACGCTACGAGACCGCGCTCCAGCACGCCCGGAGCGCCGCCGAGCAGGAGCGCCAGCCGGGGGTCCGCGCCGTCCGCCTCTCCGAGCTCAAGGACGCGGAGCTGGACCTGGCCGACGCCCTGGGCACGCTGGGCCAGGCGAGGGCCGCGAACCGGCGCCACGAGCTGGCGATCGCCGCCTGGACCGCCTCGCGCGACCACTACCCGCTCACCGAGTTCGACGTCCGGGCGAAACGGTCGCTCGAGATCGCCCTCTCCTGCCGCGCCCTCAACATGCCGGCCGAAGCCCGCCGCCACCTCGACGCCGCCCTCCGCGAGGCCAGGGACCCCGACCTCCGCGCCCGCATCGAGGCCGCCCGCAAGGAGTAGCGGACGGCTGTATTGGGGTTATAATACAGTCGTCCATTAGGGAGACGGGCATGGCGCGCGGGGAATGCCTCTGGTGCGAATCCACGAAGCTGGCCGAGGGGAAGCTCTCCTCGACCGGGCGGGTGTACTTCAAAGCGGACAAGGCGCGGTTCTGGACCTTCGACGAGAACATGGTCGAGGTGCGGGCGCGGGTCTGCGTGGATTGCGGCTACGTCGACCTCTACGCCGACACGTCGAAGCTGAAGCGGCTGGTGAAGCCATGAGCTTCCCGATCCTGATCGATCTCGACGACGCGGTGCCGATCTACGCGCAGATCGAGAAGCAGATCCGGGCGCTCCTGGGGAGCGGGCACTGGAAGCCGGGCGACCGGCTGCCCAGCGTCCGCGAGACGGCGGTGCGGCTCCAGGTGAACCCGCTGACGGTCGTCAAGGCCTACCGCCACCTCCAGGAGGAGGGCTTCCTGGAGACGCGGCCGGGCGCCGGGGTCTTCGCGGCGAAGGTTCCGCAGACCCCCAAGGCCGCGCGCCGCGAGGCGGCGCGGCGCTCGCTCGAGGAGGCGATCGCGGAGGCGGCGACGCACGGGCTCACCCGCGAGGAGATCGCCGACCTGTTCGACGCGGCCCTGCTCAAGCACAAGGCGAGGCTCGAGAAGTGATCTGGCTGACCGTCCAGCTCCTGGGGTCGGCGCTGATGGTCGCGGCCGGCGTCCTGGCCTTCCGCCGGTCCATTCCGCTGGCCACGGGCCTCGTGGCCGCGATGCTCTCCCTGATCCTGCTCAAGGCCGTGGTCAACCACATCCCGGCCGCGGAGCCGCGTCTCTTCCCGTGGAACTGGTATCCCTGGGTGGAGCCCTGGTGGTTCCTCTTCCCCGCGATGTTCATCTTCGGCGTCGGAATCCTGCTGCTGCGCCGCTCGGTGTGGAAGCGCGACGCGCTCCTGGTCGTCGCCGGCGTGCTGGCGGTATTCTGCGGAGCCGGCGCCGTCATCATGGACCGCCCTCACGAGCTCACGGGAACGGTGGACGAGAAGGGCATCTGCCTCCAGACCTCGGGCTACAGCTGCTCGGCCGCGTCGGCGGCGATGCTGCTGCACCACTACGGCGTGCCCGCGACCGAGAAGGAGATGGCCGAGCTCTGCGTGACGCGCGCCGGGAATTCGCGAGTGGCCGGAACCACGGAATGCGGCGTGATGCGCGGGCTCCGGCGGAAGCTGGCCGGGCAGGGGGCCCCGGTGATTTCGACCCAGCCGGTCGACCGGATGCCGACGCCGGCCCTGGTCGCGATCCAGCTCGGCCCCCAGCTGTCGCACTCCATCCTCGTCACGTCGGTGGAGCCCGACCAGGTGCGGGTGATCGATCCGCTCTACGGCCGCGGCAGCATTCCCCGGGCGCAATTCGAGCGG
>JACQFK010000056.1 GCA_016200125.1 Planctomycetota bacterium | reverse complement strand
GCGGGCGGCACGGGCTCGTCGGGCGCCCGCCCCGCGGCCTCCCAGGCCGCGCGCGCCAGCTCCGCGTAGCGCGCGCAGTCGGCGCAGCCGGACCCGTGGTCGCCCGCCGGGGGCGACCCCTCCGCCAGCCGGACCGTGATCTCTTCCCTGAATTCCTCGCAGTTCATAGCATCGACCCCAGATGTAGCCGCCCCGCCAGCACCCGCACCAGCTTCCCGTGCGCCCGCGCCACCGCCATCTTCGCGGCCGACAGCCCCACGCCCGCCACCGCCGCGGCCTCCGCGAACGTGAACCCGTGGTAGCGCACCAGGAGGAAGAGCTCGCGCTGATGGGCCGGCAGCTCCTCGATCCCGCGCATCACCTCGCGCACGAGCTCCCGGTCCTCGGGCGGCAGCCCCGGCTCCGCCGCGCGGCCCCGGAGTTCCTCCGGCGCCAGGGTCCGGACGAGCTCGCGCTTCCGCCGGCGCATGTCGTCGCGCGCCTCGTTCACCGCGATGGTGAAGATCCAGGCCCGCTCGCGCCCGGGCGTCCGGCCGCCGAAATGGGTCCAGGCCTTCAGGAAGATCCGCTGGAAGAGGTCGGCCGAGCGCTCCCCGTCGCCGGTGAGGCGCCGGAGATAGTTCCAGACCGGCGCGGCCTGGGCCCGGAAGAACTCGTCGAACTCCCCCATCTCTCATCCAGACGGGCGGGGCCGTCGAAAGGTCACCTCAAATTCGCCGTCGCCTTCGAAAGAAACTTCCGCACCGCGTCGCGGCGCGCCCGGCAGAGCTTCTCGTTCTCCCTCCGGGTCTCGTCGGGCGAGACGTAGAGGCTGGAGTAGCTGAAGAGCGCGAAGCCGCCGCGGCACATCCCCAGCTGCCGCGCCGTCTGCTCCGCCGTCTTGTGCTTGTAGGCGCCCACCCCCGGGAGGCAGACGGCCTTCGTCCCCGCCGCGCGGAAGAGCCCGTAGCCCTCCTCGATCGCGTCGCGGAACCCGGCGTCGGAATCGTCGTAGGTCATCGGGAACACCGCGTCCACGAGGCCGCGCCGCAGCCAGCTCTCCGCGTCCTGCAGCACCCGCTCGCGCGACTTCGCCGAGGGGAAGACCGCCGCCGTCAGCTGCGCGTTCGGCCGCATGTCCCGCAGCATCCGGCGGGTCGACTGCACCAGCTCCGTCACGGCCGCCCGGCGGAACTGCGTCCAGGCCTCGGGCTTCGCGTCCGGCTAGTCCCCGAAGAGCGCCAGCGTCCGCGCGTCGTAGGACCAGTCCCCCTCGATGAAGCGGACGTAGTCGAGATGCAGGCCGTCGATCGGATACCGCCCCGCCAGGTCCCTCAGCACCGAGACGATGTACTCGCGCACTTCCGGAAGGCAGGGATTCAGGCAGACATAGTGGTCGTTGAAGGCCTGGCGGCGGCCGTCCTTTCCGACCACGATCCAGTTGGGGTGCTGGAAGCAGACGTGGTTCCGGTCCGCGGGCGGCGTCTTCCCGCGCCAGGCGGGCATCACGTTCACCCAGGCCTGGAGCGACAGCCCCAGCCGCTTCGACTCGCGGCAGGCGACCTCGAGCGGATCGAAGCCGGGATCGCGACCTCCCAGCCGCTCCGCCCAGGGCTCGACCGACGAGCGGTAGTAGGCGTCCGCCTGCCCCCGCACTTGGAAGAGGATCGTGTTGAAGCCGAGCGACGCGCAGTTGGAGAGGATCGCCTTCACGTCCGCCTCGGTCTGGTACTCGAAGCGCGTGACCCAGATCGCGCGGATCTCGTCCGGCGCGGCCGCGGGCGCGCCGAGCGCGGCGGCGGGAAGCACCAGACCGGCGGCCAGAAACGGCAGCAGCTTCATCCTAATCCCCTCCAGCGTGACTGGAGGACTTATCGGCTGGAAGAGCGGAAAGCGAAAACCGAAAATGGAAAATCGAAAACCGGACAAAGAGGCCCCCACGTGTCGGCCGCTGCCCCCCCCGGGGGGGGAGGGGGGGATCCCTCCGTCCGATTTTCGATTTTCGGCTTTCGACTTTCGGTTTTCGGTTATCTGGCGACGACCGCCAGGTGGACCTCCGCCGCCCCCGCGGCCCGGAGCGCTTCGGTGCAGGCGTTCGCCGTCGCGCCCGTCGTGAGGACGTCGTCCACGAGCAGGACGACCCCCCGCAGCCCCGACGCGCGGTAGGCCCCTTTCGGATTCAGGAGCCGCTCCTCCCGTTCGAGCTCCGCCTGCGGCTTCGTCCGCCGGATCTTGCGGAGCGCCCGCGCGGAGAAAGGCAGCCCCGCGTGACGCGCCAGCCGCTCCCCCACGAGCGCCGCCGCGTTGTAGCCGCGGAAGAGCAGCTTCCAGCGGGACATCGGCACCGGCACCACCAGGTCGTACTTGCGGGCGATCCGCGACGCCAGGCGCCGCCCGAACTCGTCCGCGAGGTAGCGGCTGCCGCGGAACTTGAGCGCGAGCACGAAATCCCGCAGCCGCCCCTCGTACTTCCCCAGCGCCGTCGCTCCCGCGAAGAGGAAGTCCCGGCCGGCGCACTCCCCGCAGCTGCCGCGCGACGCCTCGGCGCCGCAGCGGGGGCAGCCCGGCGGCGCGATCCACTCGAGGCGCCCTTCGCAGCCCCTGCAGAAGGCGAGCCGCTCCGGTTCCCCGATCCGGACCCCGCAGGCCGCGCACTCGCGCGGGTAGAGCAGGTCGAGCAGCAGTCCCTTCACGGTCCGCGAGGATATCCGGATCCCGCGATTCAATCCACCCCTTGCAGTCCCCACCCTTGATGAGTAGTCTCTACTGCCCATGAAGAAGCGCATCCTCTCGGGAATGCGGCCCACCGGGAAGCTCCACCTGGGCCACTACTTCGGCGTGCTCCAGAACTGGGTCGCCCTCCAGGGCGAGTACGACTGCTACTTCATGATCGCCGACTGGCACGCCCTCACCAGCGAGTGGGAGAACGCGGGCGCGATACCGAAGAACGTCCGCGAAATCGCCGCCGACTGGATCGCCTGCGGCGTCGATCCCGAGAAGTCCTGCGTCTTCGTCCAGTCCGAGGTCCCCGAGCACCTCGAGCTGAACATGATCCTCTCCTGCATCACCCCCCTCGGCTGGCTGGAACGGGTCCCCACCTACAAGGAGGCGCGCGAGCAGCAGAACGAGAAGGTCGGCAACTACGCCTTCCTGGGCTACCCCGTCCTCCAGGCCGCCGACATCCTTCTCTATAAGGGGAACGTCGTCCCCGTCGGGGAGGATCAGATGCCCCACCTCGAGCTCACCCGAGAAATCGTCCGCCGCTTCCACTCCCAGTTCAAGGAGGGGATCTTCCCCGAGCCCGCCGGCAAGCTCACCCCCACGCCGCGCCTCATTGGCCTCGACAACCGCCGCATGGCCAAGAGCTACGGCAACACGATCGACCTCTCCGAGGACCTCGCCTCCGTCGAGAAGAAGGTCAAGGGCATGTTCACCGACCCCAACCGGAAGAAGCGCAGCGACCCGGGCGATCCCGCGGTCTGCAACGTCTTCGCCTTCCACGGGATGCTCAACACGAAGGAGCGCCACGGGCAGATCGAGACCGATTGCAAGACCGCGAAGATCGGCTGCGTCGAGTGCAAGGCCGAGCTCGCCGGGAAGATGGTCGACTGGCTCCGCCCGATCCAGGAGCGCCGCAGGGCCCTCCTGGCGGAGCCCGGCAAGCTCGACGCCCTCCTCGCCCGGGGCATCGAGCGGGCCCGCGCCGTCGCCAAGGCGACCATGAAGGAAGTTCGCGAAGCGGTCTTCAAAGTCCGCTGATTTGTGCTAGACTCTGGCTGACGTCGCTGCAGGGGGGATCCGGAGAGAGAGGGCACAGCCATGCCGGAAGTCGCGGAATACAAGGTCAAGCTCGACAACTACTACGGACCGCTCGATCTCCTCCTCCACCTCGTGAAGGAGACCGAGGTCGACATCACCGCCATCGCCCTCGCCCGCGCCTGCGAGCAGTACATCGCCTTCCTTTCGGCGATGGAGCGGCGCGACATCGACCTCTCCGGTAACTTCCTCGCCCTCGCCTCCCAGCTCCTCCTCATCAAGTCGCGCTCCGTCGCGCCCCCCGAGCTGACCCCGGGCGCCGAAGGCGAGGAGGGGGAGGAGGAGGAAGGCGACGCCTCCCTCGAGCTCATCAAGAAGCTCCTCGACTACAAGCGCTTCAAGGACCGCGGCCGGATGCTCGACCTCATGATGACCGAGCGGGCCCAGAAGTACGGCCGCCCCCGCATCCGCCTCGAGGGCGAGACCGAGCAGGAGCCGCTCCGCAACCTCGAACTCTGGGACCTCGTCCTGCTCTACTCGAAGGCCCTGAAGGGCACCCGGCTCGACGCGATGATGTCGATCCTCTACCGCGACGTGCCCCTCGAGGTCTTCATCGACAAGATCCTCAACACCCTCGTCGACCGGAGGACCACCAGCCTCCGTGAACTGCTGGGCGAGGCCCCCGACCGCACGTCGATCCTCGGCACCTTCCTCGCGCTGCTCCAACTCGCGAAGATTCAGAAGGTGACGGTCGAGCAGGAGGTCGATTACGGCGACATCCGCGTCCAGGCCGTGGACGAGCCGCCCGCCCCGATCGTGCTCGAGACCGCGGTTCCCTCGGAAACCGCCGTCGTGGAGAAGCCGTTCGGGCGCTCGGTGCCGGCGGCGTCTCCGGATGCCCCTCCGCCGGCGGTACCGCCCCTGCCGTGATCTGAAGTCATCGGGGCTGGAGAGTCCCCAGGTACTTGGTACCTGGTCCCCGGTCCCTAGTTCGCCCCGATCTCCTTCAGCAGCGCCCTCACTTCCTCGCTGGCGAAGTCGTTCGGGAATTGCGCGAGATAGGCGCGGCCGTCCGCCGCGGCGCGGCCGGAATCGTCGGCCCCCCGGAAGGCAAGCGCCCGCCAGGCGAGCGCGCGGGGGAAGCCGCCCTCGATCGCCGCGCTGAAGTCCGTCGCCGCGGTCTCGTAGTGACGCTTCATGAGGTAGAAGACGCCGCGCAGGAAGCGCGGACGGGCGTCCTTGGCGTCGGCCTCCGCCTGCTTCCCGAGTGAGATGATCTGCTTGGTGATCTCCGGGACCTTCTTGCCGTAGAGGGAGTCCAGGTCCGCGAGCGCCTTCTTCGCCTCGCCCCGGAACACGTAGGTGTGGGCCCGCAGCTCCAGGTAGTCGCGGTTCTGGGGCGCGATCTCCAGCGCCCGCGAGACGTACTCCAGCGCCTTGTCGAGCTCGTTCCGCGACAGGAACAGGTTGGACAGCTGGTAGTAGGGCCAGTCGCGCTTCGTCCCGCGCGCGATCGCCTCGTTCGCCGTCGCGAGCACCTTGTCGTTGTCCCCCTTCGCCTGCGCCTCGACGCACTGGTCGTAGAGCTTCTGCTCCTCGTCCGCGTCCATCGGCTTGGCCGGGGCGACCGGCGGCTTCGGCGGCGTCTTGGCCGTCTCCTTGGGCTTCTCGGGCGTCGCCGGCTTCGGCGCGGGCTTCTCCTCCTTCGCCACCGGATCCGGCTCCGGCGCGGGGGGCTTGGGCTTCGGCAGCAGGAGCCAGACCAGGAGGGCGCCGCTTCCGAGGGCGCCTTGCGGCCCGTGATCGGCTCGCCCTTGAAGTAGTGGCCCAGGTCGTCCGCCAGCGCGGCCGTCGAGGAGTAGCCTCCCGAGAGGGCGCAGGAGACGATGCGGTCCAGGTTGTCGTCGCTGTCGCGCACCCGCGCCTTCGGCGAGGTCTCCCCCGCGGGCGGCGATCCCACGATCACCTCGTAGAGGATCGCCCCCAGCGCATGGACGTCCGAGGGGCCCGCGTAGGCCTTCGCCCGGATCGAGAGGGGGACCGCCTTCGCGGTCTCGAAGCCGAGCAGCGCGATCGAGTCGTCCTTCCGGATCACGATCCGCGCGGGCGAGAGGGCCCCGTGGCTCCGCTCGCGCAGCTGCTCCGCCGCCTTCCAGATCGCGTAGGCCCCGCGGCGCGCCGTCGGCCGCTTCGCCTCGAGCGATTCGCCGTCGGCGAAGTCCGACACCGCGTAGGCGTGGCCGTCCACCTTCGGAAGGCTGCCCGTGAGGGGCACGTCCGGGCGGAACACCTTGATCGCCACGTCGCGGCCGTCCTTGTCCTTGGCCCGGTAGACCACGCCCCGCTCGCGGCGCGCCAGCTCCCATTGGAGCGTGTAGCCGTCGAACTCCTGCGGCACGGGGAGCGGCCCCCAGTGGCGCATCGAGGGGCGCGAGAACGACGCCACGAACTTCTCCCACTCCGCGGACGTGATCGTCTCGGCATCCACCAGGAGCTTCTGGAGCGAGTCGAGCAGCGGGCGGTCCTGCACGGGGTCGGGGATCGTCGCGTCGGCCTTCAGGGCGTCGGCCTCCGCGGCGGAAAGATGCAGCGCCTCGAGGAGAGAGATGGGTTTCGATACCTGCCGATCCAGCGCCTTGCGGATCGCCTTCGAATCGGCGAATCCACGCTTCAGGGCGCGCATCATCAGGAGCAGGTCTTCGCGCGGGACGCCCATGGTTCTTGTGTATTATACGGCCCCCGGGCCCTTTTCCGTACAGGATCGGGGGCGGAGGGCTGAAAATACCGGGCCGGCGGCAGCTCCCGCACGGGAAGGCGGGGCTGCGGTCGCCGGACTCCCCGTGATCGTCCCCCGGAGAGGATCCCTGCGCGCTCGGAGGGCTCGGTGGCCCCTCCGTCCTGCAGGGCGGGGCCCTCTTCCCGGTTTTCGGTTTTCGATGGTCGCTCTTCAGAAGAGCGGCCCGATCGCCTTCTCGACGGCGCGGAGGATCTCCTCGGGCAGCTTCGAGTAGACGGACGTCATCTTCTCGAGCTCCGGCCGCAGGAAGCGGTCGCGCCTGAGCGACGGGATGTCGCGGCGCAGCCGGTCGTGGGCGGCGCGCACGCCCTTCCCCGGCTGCAGCGGCCGGAGGAAGTCCAGCCCCTGCGCCGCGCAGAGCAGCTCCATCCCGATCACCTTCCGCACGTTGTCGAGCACGCGGCGGCACTTCCGCGCCGCGATCGGCGCCATCGGGACGTGGTCCTCCTTCGACGCGCCGGTGGGGATCGAGTGGATGCTGGCGGGGGACGCCTCGGCGCGGCACTCCGCCGCGACGGCCGCGGCCGCCACCTGCACCATCATGTAGCCCGAGTTGAGGCCGCTCTCCTCCACGAGGAAGGCTGGCAGCTCGCTCAGCTCGGGGTTCGTCATCCGGTCGATCCGCCGCTCGGAGATGTTGGCGAGCGAGACCAGCGACGTCGTCAGGAAGTCCGCCGCATGCGCGAGCGACTGCCCGTGGAAGTTGCCCCCCGAGAGGATCTCGCCGTTCTCGAAGACAAGCGGGTTGTCCGTCACCGAGTTCGCCTCGCGGACCAGGATGTCCCGGGCGTAGGCCCAGGCGTCGCGCGCGGCGCCGTGGACCTGCGGGATGCAGCGCAGCGAGTAGGCGTCCTGCACCTTCTGGCACTGCCGGTGCGACTCGAGGACCTCGCTCCGCAGGAGCAGCGCGCGGATGTTGTGCGCCGAGGCCAGCTGGCCGGGATGGGGCCGGTGCCTGTGGAAGCGAGGGTCGAAGGGCTTGAGGCTGCCCTTGAGGGCCTCGAGGCTCATCGCCCCCGCGATGTCCGACAGCTTGAAGAGATCCTCCGCGTCCGCGAGGATCCGCGCGAGCAGCGCCGACGTGAAGGGCGTGCCGTTGATGAGCGAAAGCGCCTCCTTGGGTTTGAAGCGGTAGGGCCCGAGGCGCGCCCGCCGCAGCGCCGCCGCCGCGGAGTATTTCTTCGTCCCGATGAAGGCCTCGCCGTGGCCGAGCATCGCGGCCCCCAGCTGGGCGAGGGGCGCAAGGTCCCCGCTGGCCCCCACCGAGCCCTGCTCCAGGATCACCGGGATCACCCCGCGGTTGTAGAGCCCGACCAGGTGCTCGACGAGCCCGGGCGAGACCCCCGAATAGCCGATGAGGAGCGCGTTGGCCCGCAGGGCGATCATCAGGCCGACTTCGTGGATCGGCATCCCCATCCCCGCGCTGTGGGAGAGGAGCAGCTTCTCCTGCAGCTCCCCCAGGCGCTTCGCGTCGATGTGCGTGTCGGCCAGCTTCCCGAAGCCCGTGTTGACGCCGTAGACGACGCGCCCCGCGCGGATCGCCCGCTCGACGACGGCGCGCGACCGGGCCACGCGCCGGAGCGCGGCCGGCGCCGCCCGCAGACGCACGTCGCGCTGGAGGAAGTCCCGGGAGAGCGCGCGGAGATCGACGAAGCCGAGACTCTCCCCGTCGAGGACGATGCTGCGCAAGCGGATGGCCTCTACTTGGGAGGATGCTTCTTGAAGACGTCCGCCTCGTGCGGGGTCAGCTTGACGTAGAGGGCCCGGCCCTCCTTCTCGAACTCCACCTTGTGCTCGCGGGCCAGCCAGCCGACGCCCTGCTGGACCACCATGTTGTCCTGGTCGAGGAGCTTCGGAAGCGTGGTGAGGGCGATGCGGCCCTTGGCGCCCAGGATCTTCCAGACGGCGCCGGCGGCTTCTCCGATGACCTTCGAGTGCATGCGGACTCCTTCGGAATCTGTGGCGGCGAATATACAGGCCGGCCCCGGCGGCCGGTCAAGCAAAACGAGTCCAAAGATCGCGGAACGCCGCTCCATCTTACCACGCGTTCCCGCGGTTGTGTTCCCCGCCGCTTTGTGGTGCAATCCGCCCCATGGCCTACGAGCTGATCGACCACACCGGCGACATCGGCGTCGTCGCCCGCGCCTCGACGCTCGAGGCCCTCTTCGCCGAGTGCGCCCGCGCGATGTTCGCGATCCTGGCGGACGCCCCCGCCCCCGCGCCTTCCGCCTCCGACTCCTTCCCCGTCGCGGGCGCCGACCCCGCCGAGGAGCTCCGCGATTTCCTCGGCGAGTTGCTCTACCGCTTCTCGACGGAGCACCGGATGTACGTCGCCTTCGCGGCGAAGCCCGGCGCGGTCGACGCCGCCTGGGAGCCCTACGATACGACGCGCCATCCGCTGCGCACCGAGCTCAAGGCCGTGACTTACCACCAGCTGGAAGCCCTCCGGGAGGGGGAGGGATGGAGGGGACGGGTCATCTTCGACGTGTAGCAAGGAGGGTCAATGCGCTGGTCATCCGTCGCCGAACTCATGGATGAGGACGAACGGTCGCCGCTCCCCCTGAAGGAACTCGACGACGCACTCTGGCTGCTCCTGCTGGACAGGATATCCTCCATCGAGGACGTGCCTCGCTTCCCGAGGCCGGTTCTCCTGTACTTCGCCTCCCGCTATGTTCAGTGGGACGTGGGAAACGGAGGATTCGCGCAGGCGGCCTACAACATCCCGGAATGGTTCGGGCTCGCGCGAGAATGGTACCGGGTGATGGGCAAGACGTCCTCGGAATCCCTGCTCGAGGAGGCATTGCGACTGATTCCCGACGAGGCGGCCGAGCACGGGAAAAAGGGGCTGCGCCACGGCACGATCGCCGAGGTTTTCGCACATTTCGACGAAAGCCGGATGTCGGCCTTGGATGAACGGATCATCTCAAGAGATTGGGAGATCGACGACGAGCGTGTGGAATACGTGCGCAGGAATAGGGATTCATTTCTCCAGGTGAAGTGACCACAGTTTCCCTGCCCTGTTCTTTCCACGAACCTTCGACCTCCCTTCCGGTTCTTCTTTGTGTCTTCGTTACTTTGTGTTTAATGGTCTTTGCATGGCCGACCTGAAGCAGATCGCCCCCTACCTGTTCGAGATCCCCAAGACCGGCGCCATG
>JACQFK010000652.1 GCA_016200125.1 Planctomycetota bacterium | reverse complement strand
CTCCAAGCTGGCGGGCGCGGTCGGCAAGAACCGCGCGGGCATCAACATGATGTGGACCCTGATCACGGGCTTCCTCGTCATGTTCATGCAGGCGGGCTTCGCCATGGTGGAGTCGGGTCTCTGCCGCGCGAAGAACATCTCGCACACGATGGCCATGAACTTCATGATCTATCCGCTGGGCATGCTG
Source organism: Planctomycetota bacterium (assembly GCA_016200125.1). The sequence continues at coordinate 4,141 of JACQFK010000652.1, read as the reverse complement.
GGCTTCTACGTGTGCGGCTTCGCCTTCATGTTCGGCAATTTCGGCAGCGCCGCGACGATGGGAGGCCCGGGGGTCATGGACGGCGTCCTGGCCGTCGGCGGCTGGAACCTCATCGGAACGAAGGGCTTCTTCCTGCAGGGCGAGTTCTACGACATGTCGGTCTTCGCCCTGTTCTTCTTCCAGATGGTGTTCATGGACACCACGGCGACGATTCCCACCGGGGCCGCCGCCGAGCGCTGGAAGTTCTCCGCGTTCATGCTCTACGGCGTGGCGCTCGGCACGATCATGTATCCCGTCTACGGCAACTGGGTCTGGGGGGGCGGCTGGTGCGCCCAGCTCGGCTCGAAGCTCGGGCTGGGCCACGGGACGGTGGATTTCGCCGGCTCCTCGGTGGTGCATCTCCAGGGCGGCGTGATCGCGTTCTGGTTCGCCAAGATGATCGGCCCCCGCGTGGGCAAGTACAACAAGGACGGCTCGGCGAATCCGATCCCCGCGCACAACATTGCGATGTGCGTGATCGGCACCTTCATCCTGGCCTTCGGCTGGTTCGGCTTCAACCCCGGCTCCAGCCTGGCGGGCTCGGACCTCCGCAACGCCGCGAGCGTGGTCAACACGATGCTGGCCTCCGCCACGGGCGCGATGGCCGCAACCCTGTGGATCTGGAAGGTCCGGGGCAACAAGCCCGACACCTCCATGATGTGCAACGGCATGCTGGCGGGCCTGGTGGCGATCACCGCCCCCTGCGCGTTCGTCGGTTCCTTCAGCGCCTGCATCATCGGTCTGGTGGCCGGCATCCTCGTGGTCGAGTCGGTCTTCTTCATCGAGCGCAAGCTCCGCATCGACGATCCCGTGGGCGCCATCTCGGTCCACGGCGCGAACGGCCTCTGGGGCGTCCTCTCGGTGGGCATCTTCGCGGACGGCAGCTACGGCGATCCCTGGAACAACGTCACGGGTCCCGTGAAGGGCATCCTGTTCGGCGACGCCGGACAGTTGGCTGCCCAGGCTATCGGCGGCCTGGCTTGCATCACCTATGTGAGCATCGCGTCGATCGTCGTCTACAAGGTCATTGATGCGATCGTCGGCAACCGCGTATCGGCCGAGGTCGAGGTCGAAGGCCTGGACGTGCCCGAGATGGGCTGCGTGGGCTACTGCGGCGTGGTGATGGACAAGTCGTCGGAGAGCCCCGTCTCCCGGTAGGCGCGGGGGTTGGTTTTTTTCGGACTGGAATGGAAGCAAGGAGACCAGAGTGAAAAAGATAGAGGCCATCATTAAGCCCCACCGGCTGGAGGACGTGAAGACGGCCCTCACGCAGGTGGGCGTGCAGGGGCTCACGGTCAGCGAGATCCGGGGCTTCGGCCGCCAGAAGGGCCACAAGGAGCAGTACCGCGGCGCCGAGTACACCGTCGACCTCGTCCCGAAGGTGAAGGTCGAAGTCGTCCTGTCGGACGGCGCGGTGCCCGCTGCCCTGGAAGCCATCGTCCGGGCCGCCCGGACGGGGGAGATCGGCGACGGCAAGATCTTCGTCTACGCCCTCGAATCGGTCACCCGGATCCGGACGGGCGAGAAGGGGGACCAGGCGATCTGAGTCGGCAAACTCATCAAACCCCAATGAACCCCCCGGTGCTTCATCTCCGGGGGGTTTTTCTTTTCCCGCGGATCACCGCCCGGGCCGCCGGTCATTAGAATGGGGGCATGAGCAGGGCCTTCGTCCGCGAGCCGGAGCCCGGGGAGCCGCGCTGCCCCGGCTGCGGAGCCTTCGGCGCGCCGGTCGGCGCGGCCACGCTCGAGACCCACCTGCCGGCCGCCGCCCGGTCGACCCTCGCCGGCGCCGCGTACTACTGCGCCGCCGCCGGATGCAAGACCGCCTACTTCAATGCCTGGGGCACGGCGGTGTCGGCGGACCAGCTGAGCGGTCCCGCGTGGCCGAAGGATCCGGAGGCGCCGATCTGCCCCTGCTTCGGGATGAAGGCGGCGGACGTGATCGCCGACGCGAGCGACGGGCGGAAGGATCGGGTCAAGGAGCTGGTGGAGCGCTCGCGAGGCCCCGAGGCGCGCTGCGCGCAGAGCTGCCCGGACGGCGCGAGCTGCGTTCCGGCCGTCCTGCGGCTGTTCCGCGAGCGCTTCCAGGCCCGCTGAGCCTCCGGCGTTGCGTTTGTCCCCGAATCTCCCCCTTGAGTGGGGAGCGATCCTGAGCGACTCGACGACTTTGAAGCCCGCCCCGGCCAGGGCTTCCTGGGAGGACTGGATCACGCGGACGACGGCGGTGCTGGCGGTCATCGCCGCCCTCTCCAGCGGACAGTGGGGCGCCTCGAACCTGCGGGCGATCCTCGAGCAGGGCAAGGTCGACGACGGCTGGTCCTGCTTCCAGTCCAAGAGCATCAAGAATCACCTGGCGGAGCACATGAGGTCGCTCGCGGCCGCGATGGCGGCGGACCCTCCGCCCGCGGAGGGGAGGGAGAGCGCGGTGCTCAAGCATCGCGCCGAGATGGAAGCGGAGGGGGCGCAGCTCTCCGTGGAGAAGGCGGCGATCGAGAAGGAGGTGCACGGGTGCGAGCGCTCGCGCGATTCCTTCGTCGAGCGCAGTTTCTGGTTCGAGATCGCCTTCGCCTGCCTGCAGGCGGGCGTGGTGCTTTCCACGATCGCGGCGGCCGCGAAGAAGCGGGGGCTCTGGCTCATCGCGGTGGCGGCGGGTCTCATCGGGGCGCTCTTCGTCACGAACGGCTTCGTCCACGAGGTGAAGACGCCCGAGTACTCGAAGAAGCTGGGTCCGAAGCTCGGCTTCCAGGAGACTCCCCCGAAGCCGGCCAAGCAGGGGTCCGGGCTACTTGCGGGCGTCCGCCGGGACGGCGCCGAGCTGCGCGCGCACGTGCATCGCGGCCTCGTGGCCCCGGTAGATCGCCTCCTCGAAGCTCGGAGTCCCCAGGTTGTTTCCCGCGAAGGAGACGCGGCCGACCGGGGGGATCAGCTTCGGGGCGATGGACGTGAAGTAGCCCGGCGGAACGATGTGGATCGACGCCGGCCAGCGGTAGGATTCGACCTTCAGCGAGGCCTCCTTCTTCAGATCGGGCATCGCGTCCCCGAGTTCGCGTACGGCCTGCAGCGCGAGGGACGTGACGGTCTCCTCGTTGAGCGGACGGGTCTCCCGGCCCGGCGCGAGGGGCTGGTAGATCGACAGGATCCCCGGCCCGCCCTTCGGCGCCTCCTTGAATCCCTTCGTCTCGATCCAGCGCGCCACGATCACGTCGGTGAAGCTCTTGTCGGTGAACCAGGTGTCGTAGCAGGTGGTGTAGAGGTCGCGGCGGGTGAACACCTGGTGGACGAGGTAGTCGGCGTAGCGCAGGGAGGAGATCAGCTTCCGCCGCTCCTCCGGCAGGCCGGGGAAGATCCGGGCGATGACGCGGAGCGGGACGGCGAGGATGACCTGCCGGGCGCGCGCGCGGAGGAGCTTCCCCTCCTGGACGTAGTCGACCCGCACGCCGTCGCCGTCCGGCTCCACCCGGGTGACGCTGCAGCCCGTCCGCGCGTAGTCCTTCAGCTTCTCCGCCAGGATCGTGCTCGCGCCGCCGGTCCCGCCGGGCCAGGCGTAGCGGGGAACGACCTCGGAGGTGTAGAAGTTGACGAAGGCCAGCGCGGAGACGTCGTCGCTCAGGCAACCGAGCGCCGACTGGCAGTAGCTGTCGAGGAAGGCCTTGAGCTCCTTGCCGAAGGGCTTGATGTACTCCGCGGCCGAGATCTTGTCGAGCGACAGGTTCGCGGCCTTGTCCATCGGCTGGACGGGGACCTTGCCGTCCTTGTCGTCCTTCAGCAGCTTCTTGTGGAAGGCGCGGAAGCCGGCGGGCAGCTGCTTGAACGACTGCTCCTCCCACATGTCGACGACGAGCGATCCGTTGCGGTGGAAGCTGTCGATGGGGGAGGGGATGACGGTCTGCTCGATCGGGGTCAGGCCCATCTCCTGGTACCAGACCATCACGTTCTCGGGCGGCTCGGAATAGTAGGCGGAGCCGCGGCCGTAGGCGATGCCCTCGCCTGTGACGCCGCGATGGGCGAGCCCGCCCAGCTGCGCGGCGCGCTCCAGGATGACGACCTTCCGGTCCTTGAGGTACCAGCAGGCGGTGAGGCCGCTCATGCCGCCGCCGACGAT
>JACQFK010000651.1 GCA_016200125.1 Planctomycetota bacterium | reverse complement strand
TCTTGTACTTGATCTTGGATTCCTCGGCGTAGCCCTGGGCGGCGTAGAGGCCGCTGTCGGGGATCGGCGTCACGAAGTCGGCGTCGACCGGATGCTCCTTCGCGAGCTGGACGCCGAGCTTGTGGCGGACGTACTGGACGACGTCGCCGTGGACGCGGCTGTCGGGCCGGGCGAAGTACACGTGCTCGAAGATGCAATGAGCGGGATGCGAGTCCTTCTTGGGGACGAAGCGCTCGGAGCGCGGGCCGTTCTTGTCGATGAAGAGGATCTCGCCGGGCTCGATGTCGCGCTGGTACTCGATGCCCTGGAGGTCGAAGGCGCAGGTCTCGCTCGCGACGGCCCAGGCGCCGCCCTTCTTGCCCAGGACGAGGGGGCGGAAGCCCTGGGGGTCGCGGACGGCGATCATCTCGGTGGGGGTGAGGAAGAGGAGCGAGAAGCTCCCCTTGATCATCGTCATGGCCTGCTTGAGGCCCTTCTCGAGGTTGGCCGAGCGGGCGACCATGTAGAGGATGATCTCGGTGTCGGTGGTCGTGTGGAAGATCGGGAAGAACTGGCCCTGGGACTCCACTTCCTGGCGCAACGTGTGGGAGTTCACCAGGTTGCCGTTGTGGGCCACGGCGATCATGCAGAGCGACGAGGTCACCACCAGCGGCTGGGCGTTCGCGGGGTTGGAGGAGCCGGTGGTCGAGTAGCGCACATGGCCGATGGACGCGTGGCTTTTCAGGGAGTCGAGCCGGTCGCGGGTGAAGACGTCGGAGACGAGGCCCATGCCCTTGTGGTAGACGAGGGCGTTGTTCTGGATGGAGACGATGCCGGCCGACTCCTGCCCGCGGTGCTGCTGGGCGAAGAGCCCGGTGTAGGTCTGGCGCGCGGCCTCGGGGGAGCCGAAGATCCCGAACAGCCCGCAGTGGTCCTTCTTGTCAGGCATCGTACCTTTTCAACGCGACCCGGCCGCCGGGGCTTCCGGCGCCTTGGGGGCGGCGGCGCTGAAGCCGTCCCCGCCGGCGCAGATGGGTTTCTTCACCAGGCCCGCGATGCGGACGGCGTCCACGAAGCTGACCAGCCAGAGGACGCCCGCGCCGAGCGCGCAGCGCAGCCGCAGATCGGGATCGGGGGAGAGGAAAGGGGCCATGAGGGCGGCGTTGAGGCAGAGGGCGAAGACCAGGAAGTACAGCAGGCCCTGGATCGTCCGCCCCAGGCCGATATGGGCCGCCCCGGGGATCAGGGAGAGCGCCACCATTCGGATTCGCAACGGCGCGGATTATAGCAACGAGGCTGACGAAAAGCGAATGGCGAATGAGAATAGCGAATAGCGGCAGAGAGGTTCTCCACCCAGCCCCCCCCGCGGGGCGGCCTGAAGGGCGGCCTTGACTCGAGTATGGGTGATTTCATATGATAGCCGCAATGTAGAAGGAGCCGAGACACCACAATCCGGGCAATCGCGCACAAAGTGGGCTCAACCCACTTTTTTTTGTCTCGGCAGGGTCCCCTCCCGGTCGGGGCCCCCAGGAAGGGATGTATATGAACGGCGGAGAAGTTCTGAGAATCGTGGACGCGATCCACCGCGAAAAGGGGATCGACAAGGAGCTCATCTTCGAGTCCATCGAGCAGGCGCTCGCCCTGGCAGCCAAGAAGCACTTGAACACCAAGGAGCAGCCCGTCGTGAAGATCGACCGGATCAAGGGCGACATCAGCGCCTTCGACGGCGATCAGCCCATCGAGACCTCGGCGCTGGGCCGCATCGCCTACCAGGCGGCGCGCCAGCTCTTCGTCCAGAAGCTCCGCGAGGTCGAGAGCGAGAGCGTCTTCAGCGAGTTCGCCCACAAGAAGGGCGACATCGTGACCTGCACCGTGAGCCGCTTCGAGGGGCCGCACCTCGTCTGCAAGATCGGCGAGAAGGCCGAGGCCCAGATGCTCAAGGGCGACCAGGTCCCGGGCGAGAACTACCGCATCGGCGACCGCCTCCGCGCCTACGTCTCCGAGGTGGAGCGCCGCGGCACGCGGGTGCGCGTCATGGTCTCGCGCGGACACGAGGACTTCGTCCGCCGCCTCTTCGAGCTCGAGGTCCCGGAGATCGGCGACGGCACGGTCGTCATCAAGGGCATCGCGCGCGAGCCGGGCTACCGGACGAAGATCACGGTCCATTCGACGAACGACCGCGTGGACTGCCTGGGCGCCTGCGTGGGCGTCCGCGGCAGCCGGATCCGGAACGTCGTCGACGAGCTCAACGGCGAGAACGTGGACATCGTCCGCTGGAGCGAGAAGCCCGAGGAGCTGATCAAGAACTCGCTGAAGCCGGCCGAGATCGCCGAGGTCCAGCTGGACGAGGCGCAGAAGCGGGCGACCGTGTACGTGCTCAAGGACCAGCTGTCGCAGGCGATCGGGAAGGGCGGGCGCAACGTGCGGCTCGCCTCGAAGCTGGCGGCGTGGGAGATCGACATTTACGAGCTGGGCGGGGATACGAGCGCGCCCGCCGCGGCGTCGGTGGAAGCGGCGAAGCCGGAGGCGCCGGGCGAGCCCGGCGTCGAAGCGGCGGCGCCCTCCCCGGAGGCGCCGGCGCAGGAAGAGAAGAAGAATGAGGGTTAGCGAACTCGCCAAGGAACTGGGCTACAAGGCCGCCGAGCTCGTCGAGCTCGCGAAGGCCAAGGGCATCAAGGTCGAGGATGCGCGGGCGGACATCGACGCGCGTCTCGCGGCCGCGGTCCGCGCCCAGGTGCCCCACCGCTCCAAGCTGAACGCCAACCCCGCGCTCATGGACATCTACGCGCGGGTGGTGCGGGAGGAGGCGGACCGGGCCGCCGCCAAGGCCGCGGAGCCCAAGCTCGAGAAGCCGAAGAAGGAGCCGGGCGCCGAGGGCGAGCCGCCCAAGACGAAGCGGGTCGCCAAGAAGAAGGACCCCGCCGCCGCCGGCGAGGCCAAGCCCGCCGCCAAGAAGGAGGACGCCAAGGCCCCCGCCAAGGCCGCCCCCAAGAAGGCCAAGGTGGCCATGGAGTTCCGCCTCGGCGCGACCGACGCGAAGGCCTCGCCCGTCAAGGGCGCCGAGCACAAGCACGTCGAGCTGACGCCCGAGGAGCAGGAGGAGATCAAGAAGGCCGCCGCCACGCCGCTGATCGACGTCGACAAGGTGATCGGCGAGGCGAAGGAACTCCATGCGATGCGGCCGATCGAGATCGAAGTGTTCACGCGCGACACCCAGGTCGAGGAGTCCAAGGAGAAGCGGCACGTCAAGCCGGTGGCGGGCCCCGCCAAGCCGGCGACGCCCGTGGCCCCCCCGCGGCCCACCCCGATGCCCACGCGCCCCGGCACGCCGGCCTACGCCGGGCAGCGGCCCCCGATGCCGCCGCCTTCGCAGGGCTACCGGCAGCGCACCCCGCCGCAGCACCATCACCGTCCGACCGTCCAGGCCCCGAAACCCCGCCCGGTCATCACCCCGATGGCCGAGCGCAAGATCGAGATCACCGTGCCGATCACCATCAAGAACTTCTGCGAGCAGTCGGGCATCAAGGTGTCCCAGGTCATCAAGAAGCTGATGGACCAGGGCGCCATGGTGATGAACCAGAACGCCGCGCTCGACGAGGACATGGTCGGCGTCCTGGCCGCCGAGTTCAAGCGCGACATCACGATCGTCAAGGAGAAGACGGCCGAGGACCAGATGAAGGCCGACGTCGCCGACGTGAAGGACGATCCCAAGGACCTCGTCACGCGCGCCCCGGTGGTGACCTTCATGGGCCACGTCAACCACGGCAAGACCTAGCTGCTCGACAAGATCCGCAACACCAGCGTCGCCAAGGGCGAGTCCGGCGGCATCACCCAGCACATCGGCGCGTCCAAGGTGACGACGAAGGACGGGAAGTCCGTCGTCTTCCTCGACACGCCGGGCCACGAGGCCTTCACCCAGATGCGGTCGCGCGGCGCCAAGGCCACGGACGTGGCCGTAATCGTCGTGGACGCCGCCGACGGCGTGATGCCCCAGACCGAGGAGGCGATCAACCACGCGAAGGCGGCCGGCGTGAAGATCGTCGTCGCGCTCAACAAGATCGACAAGCCCCAGGCCAACCCCAACAAGGTCAAGGGCCAGCTCTCGGCGCTCGGGCTCCAGCCCGCGGGCGACTGGGGCGGCGACACGGAGTGCTGCGAGGTCTCGGCCATCACCGGCCAGGGCGTGGACCATCTCGTGGAGACGCTGGCCCTCGAGGCCGACCTCCTCGAGCTCAAGGCCAATCCCAAGCGCAAGGCCTCGGGCGTCGTGCTCGAGGCGCGCAAGACCGACGACCGCGGCGTCGTCGCGACCATCCTCGTCCAGAACGGGACCCTGAAGAAGGGGGACGTCCTGCTGGCCGGCAAGGGCCACGGGCGCGTCCGCTCGATGAACGACCACCTGGGGAGGCCCGTCGAGGCGGCCGGCCCCGCCACGCCGGTGGAGCTGATGGGCCTGGCCGAGGCGCCGGACGCGGGCGATCCCTTCCAGGTCGTCGCGGACATCCAGTAGGCCAAGGAGATCGCCGAGGACCGCTCGCGCAAGGCCCGCGAGGCGCAGCTCCTGGAGCGCCAGCACGTCACGATGGAAGGCCTCTTCAAGCAGATCGAGAGAGGCAGCCTGAAGGAGATCCGGATCGTCCTCAAGGTGGACGTGAAGGGCTCCCTCGAGGTCCTCAAGGAGGCGCTCCCCGGCCTGTCCACCGAGGAGGTCAAGCTCAAGCTCCTCCACTCGTCCGTGGGCGCGGTCACCGAGGGCGACGTCCTGCTCGCCGACGCCTCCGACGCGCTGATCATCGGCTTCCACGTCGACGTCGAGCCCCGCGCGGCGGAAGCCGCGAAGGACCGCGGCGTCGAGATCAAGGTCTACACGATCATCTACCAGGCGATCGAGGAGATGAAGGCGGCCCTCGAGGGCCTCCTCGAGCCCGAGCTGGTGGAGAAGCACCAGGGCCAGGCCACCGTGAAGGAGGTCTTCCGGATCTCGCGGGTCGGCGCGATCGCCGGCTGCATCATGACGAAGGGGAAGATCGAGCGGACGAGCCAGGTGCGGCTGATCCGCGACGGCAAGGTCGTCCACACGGGCAAGCTCGAGAGCCTGAAGCGCTTCAAGGACGACGTCAAGGAGGTCGTGGAAGGCTACGAGTGCGGCATCAAGATCGCGGGCCACGACGACATCCGGAAGAACGACGTCATCGAGGGCTTCGCGATCGAGAAGGTCGCACGGAAGCTCGAGAAGCGGCCGGCGGGCCGCTCCTAGGCTGACGGTTGATTTCCCGGACGTCGAAGCGCCCGCTCCCGGTTTTCTATACCTCGAGACCTCGATAATCCAATGGGCCAGGGCTTCAGGAAGGACCGGCTGGCGAGCGAGATCGTGAAGGAGACGAGCAAGATCATCCTTTTCGATCTGCGCGACCCCCGCAAGGGCTTCGTCACCGTCACCCGCGCCAAGGTCTCCGACGACTACCGCTACGCGAAGGTCTTCGTCTCCATCATGGGCTCGGACAAGGAGAAGAAGAAGACC
>JACQFK010000650.1 GCA_016200125.1 Planctomycetota bacterium | reverse complement strand
GCGCGGCGCAGATCGGCGGCGGCCATGGGCTCCGCGGCATACCAGATCATCAGCGGAAGGTTCGGGTCGGCGGCGTCCTCGGCGTGGGACGCCAGCCGCTCCGCCACGGTCCAGCGGTCCTCCGGGGCCAGCCGCTGGCAGGCCGCTGCCAGGTAGAGGCGGACCAGGGGCGACGGATCGGTCGACGCCATCTGCGCGAATTTCGCGCGGGCGGCCGCGGCCGCCGGCCTCGGCTCGGCCGCCAGCTGCACGGCCCAGGCCCGCAGGTACTCCTCCGGGCTCTCGAGCTGTTTGAGGAGCAGTTCCTCGGTCGCCCCGCCCGTCGCATGCAGCGCCCAGAGCGCCCGGAGTTTCCGCGGCGTCTCGGGGGCCTCCTTGAGGAGCGCCTTCAGAGCCTCCTGCACTGCAGGATCGGGACGGAGCGCGGCGCGTTCCTGGAGGATTCGGCGCGCGTGGGTCACGAACCAGTCGTTCTTGTGGAGCTGGAGCCTCACGAGCTCGGCGTCGGCAAGCCGCGCGAGGTCCGGCTTCACGACCGGCGCGTCCTTGTAGACGACCTTGTAGATCCGGCCCGTCTTGTCGTTGGGATTGCGCGTGTGGCATTCGCCGCGGTCGTACCAGTCGCTGACGAACACCGACCCGTCGGGCCCGTACTGGAGGAGCAGCGCCATCACCATGCGGTCGTTCGACGTCAGGAAGTCCGGCCCGTGGCGGCCGATGAATCCCGAGCCGCTGCGCTCGAGGAGGTCGTTGTTGAGCCGGTGCCCATGGAGGTTGCTCATGAATACGGAGCCGCGATAGGAGTCGGGGAAGGAGTCGCCCAGGTAGACCATCGCACCGCAGTGGGCGTGGCCGCCGCCCAGGGCGAGCTGCTCGGGCCGCGCGCTGCGGGCGTCGGCGAAGCTGCTGCCCACCCAGTGCTTGTGGTCGGCGATCGAGGCGATGCGGCCGTAGGCGTAGAGGCTGTTGGCGCGGCCCCGCCAGGGCTCGAAATGGGCCCCCTGGATCGCGTGGTAGAGGTGGACGTCGACGCAGGTGGTGATGATCGCCTGGCCGTAGTCGTTGAAGGCGACGCCCCAGGGGTTCGTCGTGCCGTCGCACCAGGCCTCGAACACGTGGCGCGTCGGGTGATAGCGCCACACGCCGCCGTCGAAGTGGATGCGCTTCTCCGGAGGCGTTCCGGGCGGGCCGAGATCCGAGATCGAGGTCCGCCCGTGGCCCGCGTAGAGCCATCCGTCGGGGCCCCAGGTGAAGCCGTTGACGATGTTGTGGCCGCCCTGGTTGCCGAAGCCGTCGAGCAGCGTCACCGGCGGCCCGTCGGGCTTGTCGTCGCCGTCCTTGTCGGGGATGAAGAGGAGGCGCGGCGGGGCGACGACCCAGGCGCCGCCGAAGCCGACCTCGAGGCCGGTGATCATCGTCAGCCCTTCGCAGAACACCGTGCGGCGGTCGAACTTTCCGTCGCCGTCGGTATCCTCGAAGATCAGGATCCGGTCCTTGCCCTCGGGCGTCCACTTGGGATAGGAGTAGTTCTCGGCGACCCAGAGGCGGCCGCGGTCGTCGATGCAGAACGAGATGGGCTGCTTGACGTCGGGCTCCCCGGCGAACAGCTTGACGGAGAAGCCCTCGGGCACTTTGAGCTCAGAGACCGTCTGGTCGGGGGCGAGCGGCTCAGGGAGCGCGGCCTGGAGGAAGGCGAAGACGACGCTCAGCATGCCCACTCAATAGATACGCCGGCTACTCGTACTCGTAACCCAGCGCGAAGGAGATCCTTCCGTCGGGCAGGCGGCGGATCGTCGAGAGGTGGACGGGCAGCCCTCCGCAGAGCTGCGAGCGGCTCGACGGCGTGGTGAAGGGCGTAAAGGCGTCGTTCGCCTTGCTGGGGTAGGGGACCTCCCGAAGGTAGACGTTCGGGCCGGCCGGGCCGTCCACGCCGTGCGCCTCCTCCAGCATCGGCCGGTTGCGCACCACGCGCCAGATCAGGAGCCCCTCGGACGGCAGGTCCTGGTCGAAGCCCTGCTTGCGGCGGTTCTCGAGGAGGAAGTACTCGCTGCCGTCGGGCCGCACGAGCACCTTGTAGCACTCCTTCGTCGACCCCTCGATCGGCGAAAGGAGGAGCCGCTGCTTGACCGTCGGATCGATCACCACGGGCTTGAGCCAGCCCAGCTGCTCCTTGCACCAGGGGCCGAAGTGCTGGGGCTTGCCGTTCTCGTTCTGCTGCGACATCGCGCACCAGCGGCCGAGGCCTTCGGAGCCCGGATTCTCGGGGCGCGCATAGAGATCGGGCAGGCCCAGCATGTGGCCGAATTCGTGGGCGATCACGCTGATCGAGGTCATGGTCGCGCCGCCCTCGGGGACGATGAAGTAGGACCAGCGCTTGCCCTGGACGTTGGCGTTGGCGCGGTGGGGCCAGTAGAGGCCGCCGCGGTTGGTGTTCACCCGGTCGCCCGCGTAGAGCAGGAAGAGGCCGTCGAAATCCTTGAGCGAGTCCTTGCCGTCGCGGGCGCCGATCTTCTCGAGCGCCTCCGAGATGAAGGCCGTCTTCTCGTTCTGGCTCGTGCCGGGGGAATACTCCGAGCGCTTCTTGCCCACCTCGACCCAGTCGAAGACCTTGCCCTCGACCCGGAACGCTCCGCAGGACTGCTCCCGATAGTAGTCGTTCAGGCTGCCGTAGACCGGCTGGCCGGTGACGCTGTTCTTCTTCGAGTAGACGTTGAGGGAGAAGAGCGCTTCCTCCCAGTGCCTGGCCTCGATCTTCGGGTTGTGTTTCAGGTCGGGATATTCGATCGGGATCACCGCGAGCCGGTAGACGTCCTTCTTCCAATAGGAGCCGCCGCGGAAGAATCCGGCGCCCCGTTCCTCCTGGGCCGGGTCGGTCCCCAGGGTGACCTTAACCTCGTCGGTCTTGCCGCCGCGCTGGTAGACCACCGTAATGACGTCGCCGGCCTTCTTCTCGGAGAGGCGGTCGGAAACCTGGCTGCCCGCCGTGATCGGCGACCCGTCGATCTTGAGCAGCACGTCGCCGCTCTTGAGCCCCGCCTTCTCGGCCCCCGATCCGGAGGTGATCCGGGTGATCGGCGCGCCTCCGCCCTCGGCGGCCTCGCCCATCTGGACGCCCATGACGACCCGGCGCTCGGCGACCTTCAGGGGGCGGCTGAGCGCGCCGAGCTTGGCGCTGATCTCGGTGGTCGACCCCTGCCGCTCGACCGTGAGCTTGATCTCGTCACCCGGCGAGGAGCCATGGATCCGCTCGCGGAGCTGCTCCTCGTCGCCGAACTCGGGCAGGACGTCTCCCGCGAGGAGGCCGGCCTTGGCGGCGGGGGAATCGGAGGCGACGTCGAGGACCTGGAGCCGGCCGCGCGACTCGGTGACGACCGTGACGCCCAGATAGCCGGACTGGCCCACGGGGGTTTCGGAGCCTTTCTTGATCTGCGTCGTGAGGGCCTGATCGACCGTGCGGAACTCCGGGAGGGCGGGCGGAGCTTTGACGGGCGCGGGCCCGCTGCATCCGACCGGGAGCATCAGGGCGGCCAGCAACAGACGCTTCATGTTCGATCCCCCCAGCGTTCCACAGTTTCGACACCGGGATGCGCACAATATTCTACGCTCCCGCCCGTTCAGTCAGGAAACCCGATGAGGAGGTCTTATGCAGCTCGCTCTGGCGGCCCTGCTCCTGGCGTTCCCCGCCCAGGATCCGAGATTCTCCGGACCCCAGAAGGGGGAGAAGACGTCGGGATTCAAGGTCTTCGACGTCGCCTCGCGGCAGGACGCCGACTACGTCGGGGACGCGAAGGGCGCTCCCACGGTCCTCGTGTTCATCCACGAGCTCACGCGGCCCGGGGCCGCGCTCATGCGGGCCCTCGACGAGTTCGGCCAGATCAAGCAGGCGCGCGGGCTCCGGACCTGCTTCGTCTCGCTGTCGGAGGACCGCGACGGCGCGGAGCGCCACCTGCCGGCGGTGGTCAAGTCGCTCAACCTCAAGTGCCCGCTGGGGATCTCGCTCGACGGCAAGGAGGGGCCCGGCGCCTACGGGCTCAACCGCGAGGTCATGCTGACGATCCTGGTCGCGCGCGACAACAAGGTCCACGCGAACTTTGCGATCGTGTCGCCCAACGAGACCGACGCGCCGAAGATCAAGGCCGCGGTGGACGAGATCCTCAAGGTCCCGGGCCCGGCGCCGACCGGATCGGCCGACGAGCTGCGCGAGCAGGTCATGAAGCTGCAGGAGGAAGTGGCCGCCCTGCGCGAGGAGCTCACGGCGCTGCGCCTCAAGACCGAGCAGGCGGGCCGGCCCGCGCCGCGGCGGGCGGAGATGGAGCGCCCGAAGGAGGACGAGCAGCTGGTGAACCACTGCCGGCGGCTGATCCAGCCGCGGGCGACCCAGGAGCAGATCGACGCCGCCGTGAAGGACATCGAGGCCTACCTCGGCACGAACGACGAGCTCAAGAAGCAGTACGCCGCGATCCTCGGCCGGGTGCTCGACCTGAAGTACGGCAACGAGATCGGCCAGGCGACGATGCGGAAGCAGCTCGAGAAGTACGGCAAATGACCCGCGCCCTGTCCTTCCTCCTGCTGATGCTGGGAGCCGCGCCCGCTCCCTTCGACTCGGCACGTCCGTGCCTCGCTCAGGACAAGCAAGAGGAGCGGGGGGGCCTCGACTTCCCGAACGACGTGCTCCCTCACCTGACGAAGGCGGGCTGCAACGCCGGGGCCTGCCACGGCTCGGCCACGGGGCAGAAGGGCTTCAAGCTGTCGCTGCTCGGCTACGATCCGGCCTGGGACTACGCCGCGATCACCCGCGAGCTCCGCGGCCGGCGGGTCGACCTCGCCGAGCCCGAGAAGAGCCTCCTGCTCCGCAAGCCCACGAAGCAGCTCAAGCACGGCGGCGGCAAGGCCATGGGCGAGGACTCCGAGGCCTACCGCACGATCGTCGAATGGCTGCGCTCGGGCGCGCCCTTCCGGTCGGCGAAGCCCGTCGAGCTCGCCCGCATCAGCGCGGAGCCGGGCCGCGTCACCGCCCACTATGCGGATGGCTCGACCCGGGACGTCACGCGGCTCGCGCTCCTCACCTCGAACGACGACGCCATCGCCGATCCCGACGGCAGGGTCAAGACCGCGGGCGAAACCTCGATCATGGTCCGCTACGGGGGCCAGGTCGCCGCGGTGGTCGCGGGCCGCCCCTTCGGGCCGAAGGTCGACGTCACGGGCCGGCGCAACTTCATCGACGACTTCGTGAACGACAAGCTCTCGCGCTACGGCCTGCCGCCGCTCGCGGCCGGCGACGACGCGACCTTCCTGCGCCGGGTGACGATCGACGCGCTGGGCACGATCCCGGCGCCCGATGACGTCCGCGGCTTCGACGGCAACCGGGACCGGCTTGTGGACGCGCTGCTGGCGCGCCCCGAGTTCACGGACTACTGGAGCGCCCGCTGGGCCGGCGTCTTCCAGGCTAAGAACGACGCGTATCGCGACTGGATCCGGGATCGTTTCGCCGAGCCCTACGACCAGACGGTCCGGCGGCTGCTGTCGCAGGAGCAGCATCTCTATTTCGCCATCGGCGACCCCAAGCAGCTGGCGGAGTTCGTGGGACAGTCGCTCCTGGGCTCACGCTGGATGTGCGCGCAATGCCACAACCATCCCTTCGAGCGCTTCACCCAGCACGACTACTACAGCATGGCGGCCTTCTTCGCCCGGGTCCGCGTCCGGGAGAACCGGGTCTTCCTGGAGCCGCGCGGCGAGCTGGAGCTCCACGGGAAGCCCGTGCTTCCTCCCTTCGGTTCGAGCGCCGACCGGCGGGAAGACCTCGCCCGCTGGGTGACCGACAGCGACGCCTTCGCCCGCGCGACCGCGAACCGGGTCTGGGCGATGCTGATGGGGCGCGGCCTCGTCGAGCCCGTGGACGACATGCGCGCGAGCAACCCGGCGACCCATCCCGAGCTCCTGGAGGCGCTCGCCCGCGAGTTCCGCAAGGACTTCTCCCTGAGGCGGCTGGTCGCGACCGTGATGAAGTCCGCGGCCTACGCCCGGAAATGCGGCAAGGGCGATCCCTTCTACGCGTCCCGGATCGCCAAGCCGCTCGACGGCGACGTCCTCTCCCGCGCAATCTCGCAAGCCGCCCGCGGCACGCTCCCGCCCGACGCGGTGCTGGCGGGCGAGACCCTGGCGCGGACGCTGCATCTCATGAACTCCGCGGAGATCGACCGGCTCCTCGTCAGCGACACGGTCGAGAACCTCTACCTCCGCGCGCTCTCCCGCCCGCCGACCGCGGCGGAGAAGAGCCACTGGACCGGAACCGACGACGCGTATCTGAAGGATCTTTTTTGGGCCCTTTTGAACTCGAAAGAGTTCGGGACGAACCACTGATGTGCACTCGAAGACAATTCCTGGTCGGCTCGGTGTTCGGGCTGACGCTCGCCGACGCCCTCGCGTGGGGCAGGGAGAGCCGGACGAAGTCCTGCATCCTCGTCTGGCTTAACGGCGGGCCGAGCCATCTCGACATGTTCGACCTCAAGCCTGAAGCGCCCGCGGAAATCCGCGGCGAGTTCCGGCCGGGGAAGTCGTCGCTCGACGGCGTCCGCGTCTGCGAGCACCTGCCCCGGCTGGGCGGGCTGCTCGACCGCTGCACGCTGATCCGGTCGGTGACGTCGCCGGAAGGCAACCATGACCGGGCCTCGCACTACATGCTCACGGGGTACCGGCCCACGCCGGCGCTCGTCTATCCCTCCTTCAGCTCGGTCGCGGCGAAGGAGTTCGGAGTGGGGAGGGCGCTGCCCAACGTGATCGCCGTGCCCACTGCGCCTGCCTACGCGGGCGCGGGATACCTGACCGCGGCCTTCGAACCCTTCTCGGTCAACTCGGATCCCTCGCGCGATTTCAAGGTAAAGGATCTGGAGTCGCCGGTCCCCGCGGAGCGGCTCGACCGGCGCCGTTCGATGCTCGCCGCGGTGGACCGCTTCTGCAGCGCGGTCGAGGAGTATCCGGCGCGGGACACCTTCCTCGAGCAGGCCTTCGGGCTCGTGACGTCGAAGGAGGCGCGGGCGGCCTTCGACCTCTCGCTCGAGGAGCAGAAGGTGCGGCAGCGCTACGGCCATTCAAGAGTGGGGCAGGGCTGCCTGCTGGCCCGCCGGCTGGTCGAGGCGGGCTCGCGCTTCGTCACGGTGAACGACGACGGCTGGGACACGCACGACAACGCCGGCAAGCGGCTCGCGGGCACCTTCTCGAGCGGCAAGCAGATCTACGCGGGGAAGCTGCCGGACCTCGACCTGGCGGTGTCGGCGCTGCTCGAGGATCTCGAGGGCCGCGGCCTCCTGGAGTCGACGCTGGTGATCGTGATGGGCGAATTCGGCCGGACGCCGAAGCTCAACGCGGTCGGCGGACGGGACCACTGGCCGCGGGCGAGCACCGTCCTGATGGCGGGCGGCGGGAGCAAGCGGGGCCAGGTGGTCGGCGAAACGGACGCCTACGGCGAGCTGCCGGCCGAGCGGCCGGTCGGGCCGGAGGACGTGCTTCACACGGTCTACCACGTGCTCGGCATCGACGCGGACAAGGAGTACCGGACGACCACGGGACGGCCGGTCAAGGTGCTCGACAAGGGCGAAGTGATCCGGGAGGCTCTCGCGTGATCGCCCTCCTGCTTTCCATCACGGCGGTCGCCTGGGACGGCGAGCGCCTCTACGTCGCGCGGCCGGGGGGCGTCGACGTCTATCGCGACGGCCGCCTCGTCGAGCGGCTGGGCAGCGAGAAGCGCGTGGTGCTGGGCCTCGCGCTGCGGGAGGGCCGGGTGGCGGAGTGCGGCGGGCGGGCGGGGGAGAAGGGAGAGGTCCGGATCTGGGAGGCCGGAAAGCTCCTGCGGACCGTGGAGGCCCACGCCGACCTGATCTACCGCGTGGTGTGGAGCGCCGACGGGAAGACGCTCTTTACCGCGGGCGGGGACAAGAAGGTGGGCGTGATCGACGTCAAGACGGGGAAAGTCGAATACCTCGAGGGCCATACGGGCGCGG
Source organism: Planctomycetota bacterium (assembly GCA_016200125.1). Next base: position 523 of record JACQFK010000650.1, on the reverse strand, counting down.
TGCTCGCCCTGGCGCTGCACGGCGAGATCCTGGTGAGCGGGGGAGCGGACCGCACGATCCGGGTGTGGAAGGGCCGCACGCTGATGCGCACGATCAACAATCATTGGGATGCGGTGCACGCGCTGGCCTTCTCGCCGGACGGGAAGTACCTGGCGAGCGGTTCGGGCGACAAGACGGTGCGGATCTGGCAGCCGGAGATCGGCCGCCTGGTGCGGATCGTGCGGGGCCACGAGGGTGCGGTGCTCGATCTCGCCTGGACCGCGCGGAACCTGGTGTCGGCCTCGAGCGACGGCAAGGTGCGCTTCATCGCCCCCGACGACGTCACGATCGAGCGCGAGTTCGAGGCGGGCGGCGACTGGGTGAACGCCCTCTGTCCCGCCGGCGACCGCCTCTTCAGCGGCGACGCCGCCGGCCGCCTCCGCGAGCTCAAGTAGCCCCCTGTCACAAAACAACCAGTTTGTTTTGTGACGGTTGCAGTCCGGTCATCGGAGGGCGCCCGCCCAGAGCAGGGCGAGATCGAGGC
>JACQFK010000635.1 GCA_016200125.1 Planctomycetota bacterium | reverse complement strand
GCCCGCGCGCGTCGACGACGTCGCCTTCTACCATCACGTGCGGTCGCGGCTGGAGCACGAGGACAGCCTGATCGTGAGCCGGCTCTCCTGGCTGATGGCCGCCGAATCGTTCCTCTTCACCGCCTACGCGATCGTCCTCAACGGGACGCCCAGCCCCGCTCACCGGCGCCTGGTGCTCCTGATCCCGGTGGTGGCCATCGTCAGCTCGGCGCTCATCTTCGTGGGGATCGTGGCCGCGGTGCGGGCCATGAGCTGGATCCGGGAACAGCTTCGCGCGCGGGTGCCGGACGAAGCGAGCGTCGGCCTCCCTCCGGTCCGCACCCCGGATTCGATCATGAGGCCCGGGCTCGCCGCACCCCTGCTGCTGCCGCTCCTCTTCGTGGCCGTCTGGCTCTACCTGCTGGCGACCGGGGCCTACTGATCCGCCCCGACCGTCACGTCCGCGCTGCCGTCGCGCCGGATCCTGACGCGCACCGTCCAGGGACGGCAGCAGACCGCGCAATCCTGAACGAACTCGGCGTCCTCCTCGGCGGCGTCCACGGAGACCGTGCCGGGCTCCCCGCAGTAGGGGCAGATCACCTCGACGGCGTCGTCCATGCGCTCACTTCTCCGAAAGATCGACGCGGACGATCTCCTTGTCGTTGCGGGCGAAGACGCTCTTCATCGCGAAGGCGGGATGGGACCAGATCGTCATGCGGTTCTGGACCTTCCGCGTCGGCTCGACCAGCTTCGCGCGGCTGAGCTCCTGGTAGCCCGCGGGCGTGAGGTTCGCGATGATCAGGTCGCCCTGCTCGTTGTGGATGAAGAAGCGGTCCTCGTGCGGGACGAGGAAGGCGTTCCACCAGCGCCCGTCGCCGGTGGCCTGCCGCGTCTCCCAGATCCGCTCGCCGGTCTTCGAGTCCAGGCAGCGGAGCTGCCCGTAGCTGCAGACCCCGTAGAGATGGGTCTCGTTCAGGACCGGCGTGCACATGATCGCGTGGAGGCCGTCGGTCTTGATCTCGCTGTCGCTCTTCCCCCGCCAGGCCACCGCGGCGCTCTTCCCGTCCGCCCCCACCTCGATCATCATCGGCCCGTTGTAGAAGGCGGTCACGAAGAGGCGGTTCCCGATCTTGCGCGGCGTCGGAACCGTGAGCCCGGACTTGATCTTGAAGGGGATCTCCCAGTAGACCTTGCCGGTCGCGGGGTCGAGCGACGTGACGGCGCGGGGATGCCACACGATCACCTGCCGGACGCCGCCGAACTCGAACATCACCGGCGGACAGTACCCGACCTCGGGGTCGTCGATCGCCCGCCAGAGCTCCTTGCCCGTGGACTTGTCGAAGCTCACGATCATCGCACCCTTCAGCCCGCCGGCGAGCGTGATCAGCTGGTCGCCGTCCAGGAGCGGCGAGGCCGCCATCCCCCAAGTCGGGATGTTGTTGCCGAATTCCGCGACCGTGTTGCGCTTCCAGACGACCTTGCCGTCCTCGACGTTCAGGCAGATCAGGTCGCCCACCGCGCCAAAGGCATAGACCCGGACGCCGTCGACCACGGGCGTCGCGCGCGGCCCGGCGGGATAGGCGATGCCGTACTCGACGGCATAGGAGTGGGTCCACAGGACCTTGCCGGTCGCCGCCTCCAGGCAGAGGACCCGCTCGGTGGCACCCTTGTTCTGCCGCTCGACCAGGTCGGTGATGAAGACCTTCCCCGCCGCGACGGCGGGGCCCGCGTAGCCTTCGCCGAGCGGCGCCGACCAGACGCGGGGCAGCAGCCCCTCGGTCGGCAGCTTCCTGACGATCCCCTTCTCGCGCCAGACGAGGTCGCGCTGCGGCCCGCCCCACTGCGGCCAGTCGTCGGCCCGCAGGTCGGAGGCCAGAACCAGCAGGGTCCCGAACGACAGGACTGTCCATCGCTGCATGCGAAGGTCCTCGATTCAACGACGCGAAGTTCCCGGATCCTTTACGCGGGTCGTGGGGGATTCTCATCCGGAATTCGCGCGGGCCTGGGTCCGACGAGGCGGCTCAGCAGAAGGAAGACGGTGGGAGTCGCGACCAGCGACAGCAGCACCGAAATGCACAGGGCGCCGATCACGGAGATGGCCAGCGGCCGGAGCATGTCCGCCCCCGATCCGATGCCGTAGGCGAGCGGCAGCATGCCCAGGGCCGCCGCCATCGAGGTCATCAGGACCGGCCTGAGGCGCCGGCGTCCCGAGCGGAGCAGCGCTTCCTCCAAGGTCAACTCGCCCGTCCGGTAGTGCTCCACGGCATCGAGCATCAGGATGCCGTTCTTGTGCACGATGCCGATCCCGATGATCGCCCCCAGGATCGAGATGATGTTCAGCGAGGTCCCCGTGACGAGAAGCGCCAGCACCGTTCCGAACAGCGAGAGCACCGCGCCGAAGACGATCGAGAAGGAGGCGATCAACGAGCCGAATTCGACCAGCAGTGCGGCGAAGACCAGAATGATCGCGAGCACCAGGACGATCAGGAGGTTCCGGAAGGACTCCTGCTGCTCGTGGTAGAGGCCCCCGTACTCCAGCATCCCCGGCGGAATCGACGGATCGCGCGACAGCTTCTGCCGGATCTCCTCCATGGCGCTCCCCATGTCGCGTCCTTCGAGACGCCCGGACACCGCGACCATCTGGCGGAGATTCTCCCGGCGAAGCTCCAGCTGCCCCGGGTCCCGGGTGACGTCGGCGACCTGAGACAGGAGGATCCACGCCCCGCCCGGCGACCGCAGCGGCAGGTTCTCGAGCGATGCGATCGAGCCGATCCGGGAGGAGTCGACCCGGACCCGGATGTCGACGATCCGGTCGGCCTCCAGGACCGACGACGCCGTCTGGCCCAGGAGCGCGGTGTTGATGGATTGCGCCACATCGTCCGTGGTCAGGCCGAAGCGCTGGGCGTCCGCCGACCGGACCCTGACGCTGATCGAAGGCCCGGCGACGACGATGCCGCTCTTCGTGTCAACGACGCCGGCGACCTTCTTGATCGTTTCCTGGATTTCCGGAGCCTTCCTCTTGAGGAACTCCAGATCGGTGGAGAAGATCTTGATCTCGATCGGCTCCGGAGACCACGTGAGATCTCCGATCAGGTCGGTGAGGATGCCCCGGAATTCCCATTCGATGTGGGGCGCGCCCGCTTTGAACTTCTCCCGCAGGTGGGAGACGACCTCGCTCGTCCTGCGTTCCCGTCGGGCCTTCAGCTTCACCAGGAAGTCGCCGGCATGAGGCTCGGCCAGTTCCAGCCCGAGCGTGATGCCCGTCCGCCGCGAATAGCTTTCCACCTCCGGAGTGGCCCGGAGGATCTTCTCGAGCTCCAGGAGGGCGCGGTCGGTCTCCGCGAGACTGGTTCCCGCAGGCGCCAGGTAATCGAGGACGAAGCCGCCCTCGTCCATGTCGGGAAGGAAGTCGCTCTTCAACTGAAGGTGGAGGGCGAGCCCCCCCAGAACGACGAGGCACGACACGCCCAGCGTCAGCCAGGGATGGCGGAAGGCGACCCGGGCCGCGATCTCATAGGCGTGCACCACCCGGTGGAGGATGAAGCCGCCGCGCTCGACTTCCTCGGGCGGCTTTCCCTTCTCCGGCGTGCGGAAGATCCAGCCGGCCAGCGACGGCGTCAGCGTCACGGCAAGCAATAGTGAGGCCAGCAGGGAGACCACCATCGTCACGGCGAGGGCCCGGAAGAAGACCCCCGGAACGCCGTCCAGGAAGGCGAGGGGGACGAACACGACGACCGGGCCGATCGTCGATCCCACCAGGGGCTTGAGGATCTCGCCCACGGCCTCCGACACCGCCTCGCCGCGCGAGCGCCCGAGCATGATCTTCGTGTGGATCGCCTCCACCACGACGATCGCATCGTCGATGATGAGCCCGACCGCGGCGGCGACCCCCCCCAGCGTCATCAGGTTGAAGCTCATCCCCGCGGCTTTCATGACGACGAGGGTTGCCAGGACCGCGGCGGGGATGACGGCGACCGCAATCAGCGTCGTCCCCACTTTCCTCAGGAACAGGTACAGGATGACCATCGACAGGAGCAGCCCGAAGCCGATCGCCTCCCAGACGCTCCTGACGGAGGCGCGCACCATGAGCGACTGGTCGTAGAAGAAGGCCAGCTTGAGATCGGGAGGCAGCTCCCGGCGAAGAGCCCGCAGCTCCTCCTTGAGGGTGTCGGCGATGGTCAGCGTGCTCCCGTCGTGCTGGCTGCGGATGTTGATCAGCACGGAACTCACCCCGTCGGCGGTCACCACCTTGAACACGGGTTCCTCTCCCCGGACGACCCGACCCACGTCCTTGACCCGGACCACGCGGCCGCCCTCGGATGAAACCGCCAGGTTCCCGATGTCCTCCGGAGTGAAGAGCCTTCCCTCGACCAGGGCCAGGTACAGCGTGTGGTCTTCCTCGTGCATGCCCGCCGAGGCCACGAAATTGCTTTTCGACAGAGCGGCCGTCAGGTCGGGAAGCGTCAGGTTGAAGGATCTCAGGAGGTCGGGATCGGCCACGACATGGATCTCCGGAGTCTTCCCGCCCACCAGATCGACTCTCGCCACTCCGGGAACCCGGAGAAAGCGGGGCTTGATCTGATACCGGCCGATCTCCCAGAGGTCCCGCAGGTTCCGGGTCTTGGAGGTGAGGCTGATCCCGATGATGGGGAACGCGGAGAAGGTGAGGCGGTGCGCCGAGAACGTGGCCGTCGCGGGGAGCGAGCTCTTGATCTGCGAGAGCCGGGAAAGGACATAGAGCTCCGACTGGACCATGTCGACTTTCCAGGTGAAGAAGACGCTGAGCTCGGCGGAGCCGCGGCCGGTCGTGCTGCGGACCGTCACGGCCCCGGGCACGTCCTTCATCGCCTCCTCGATGGGGCGCGTGACGCGGGCCATCATCTCGTCGGCAGGCATGACCCCGTTGTCGGCCAGGATCACCACGCGGGGGAAATCGGTCTGGGGAAACACCGAGGACGGCATGCTCAGGGCCGAGTAGATCCCGCCGAGGCAGAGGGCGAAGACGACGAAGAAGATCGCCTTGTCGTGGCGACGGGCGAACTCTCCCAGCATGCTCCGGGTTTCCATGTTCGGGCTATTTGTCCTTGATGATCCGGACTTTCGCCTCTCCCGGCAGACCGTAGGCGCCCTGGGTCACCACGACGTCCCCCTCGTCCACCTCGCCGCCCTCGATCCCGACCAGGTCCCCTTCCCGGAGCCCCACGCGAACCTCCTTCATGACCGCCTTCTCCCCCAGGAAGCCCACGATGACGTCCTTGCCCTCCGGATTCCGGACCACGCTTTCCCTCGGCACGGCCAGGTGATTCTTCTGCTCCTCGACGACGATGCGCAGGCACACGAACTGGCCCGGGGGAACTCCCGCCTTGGGAGGCAGCGCGACCCGGACAAATCCGGCGTCGCTCTTCCGGTCGATGTCCAGTCCGACGAACACCACCTTGCCTTTCAGCGGCTCGGGCCCGGGGGAGGCGGCCTTCGACGCTTCCCCGCCTGTCCGGAGGTCGACGTCCATGCCGACGGTCACCGACCGGAGCCCCGCCGCCGGGACCGTGCCTTCCACCACCAGCCGATCCAGGTCGACCACCTCGGCCAGAATCGTGGTCAGATCCACCGCTTCGCCGGGGTTCACCCGGGTCCGGACGATCGTTCCCGAGAGCGGTGCCTGAATCTTGAGCAGGGAGCGCTGGACCTGCGCCGTGGCCAGCGACTTCTGGGCCTCAACCACCTTGCCCTGAGCTTCCGCGACCTCCTCCTTCGTGGGCGTGGACCGGAGGAGAAGGAGCTGCTTGTCGGCGACGGCCAGATCGTTCTGGGCGCCGAGCAGTTCCAGCTCCGCCTCCAGGAGCGTCTTTTCCGGGGCGAGCTGATCGGCGGCGAGCTGGGCGAGGCGCGTGTGCTTCTTCAGGGAGAACTCGGCGGCCCGCCTGGCTCGATCGACCTGCATTTCGGCAACCTTGATCTGGTCCGGTCGAGGAAAGGACTTGAGCTTGTCCAGGGAGGCCTGGGCGGAAGCCAGGGCCGCGACGGCCTTCTCTTCCTCCGCCTCGACGGATCGCTCATCCAGCTGGAAGAGGAGCGCGCCTTTCTGAACTTGCTGACCCTGGGAACAGAGCACGTCGGCCACGATCCCCGCGACCGGGGACGCCACGCGGGCGCTCGCGGCCGGCGATCCCCCCTGCAGGGGTTGTGCCTCGACGGTTCCGTATCCCTCGACGTAGCGGCGGAGCGTCGCCCGCGTGATCTTGCCCACCTTGACGGGCACTTCCGCCATCACCTCCGCCGCATCCTCGTCCTCGTCATGAGCCCCCTTCAGCCAGTCGGAGTGGAAGAGCAGGATCCAGGCTCCCGCCGCCAGGGCGACGGCGACGACGATCCCGACAAGTACGCGAATCGCTTTCATGCTCGTGGGTCTCCTGCTTCGAGGGCTAGCGCTTTTCTTCCTCGCGCGGGCTCGTGGTCCCCGGGAGCGGCGGCGCGGCCGAAGAACCGAGCGGCCTCTGGACCGCGTCCTCCAGCGCGCCGAGGGCATCCTGGGCGCGCTTGAGCGAGACCAGCCGGGACGCTTCCGCCTGGACCCGTTCGAGTCGAAGTCCCGTCAACGCCGTCTTGTCCAGCTCCTTGAGTTCGATCGCCCGCCGGACCGCCTTCTCGCGCCGGTCGATCGTCCCCAGCGTCTTCTCCGTCTCTCCCAGTTCAGCGAGGGCCGTCGCGTAGCGTTCCGACGCCGCTTCGACGTCGCCGATCGCGGCGGCTTGAACCTGGTTGAAGCGGGCCGCCACTTCCTTCCGCCGCGCATCCGCCTCCGCAAGGGGACCTTCGTTCTGATTGAAGATCGGAAGCGTGAAGGAGAGTCCGAGCGTGAGTTTCCGGTCCCCCTGATCGTTCAGGAGTCCGGGGCCCAGTGTCAGGTCCGGGTATCGGCTCGCCGCTTCGCGCCTGAGGGCGGCCTCGGCGGCGGCGTATTCGGCCAGCAGGCCCCGGAGGTCGATCCGGTTCAGCAGACCGGCGGTCTGCACCGCCGCCAGCGAAAGCGACTGCAGGGCGGGCGGACGGTCGATCTCAGGCCACGAGAAGGTTTTTCCCTGGAGCGCGGAGGCAGGAACTCCGAGGGCGGCGGCCAGTATCGCGCGACTCTCCGCCACGCGGCCCGCGGCGGAGTGGATGGCGACCCGGGCATTCGAAAGCTCCCCCTGCGCCACCTCCACGTCCAGCCGGAAGATGTCGCCCAGGGCCAGCTTGCGCTCCAGAGCCGCGACGACGTCGACCCGGGCCCCTTCCTCGAGCCGCCGCAGCTCGAGCTCCCGGAGTGCGAGAAGGTGCTCCGCCAGCGCCGCGCGCACCCGGCTCCGGACGCGCCATCCCGCCTCGGCCAGCGCCAACAGGGCCGCGTCTCCCTGCCTCTCGGCCTCCTCGATCCCGTAGCCGCGCTTCCACAGCGTATCCAGCGGGACGCTGAGATTGAATCCGTAGATCCAGGGTTTGATGCCGGCCGCGGCGTTGGTCACCTTCTCCAGATTGAGCCCGGCCACCGGATTCGGCCACATCCCCGCCGTCACGCCCGCCGCGCGCGCCTGGCCGAGCCGCGCCCGCGCCAGGTCCAGGTCCGGCTGGTAGTAGAACGCCACGAGCGTGAGGGCGGCCAGGTCCCAGGAGGCGGGCTGAAAGGGGGCGAGGCCCCCGTTCGCCTCCGCGTAGCGGCGGAGTCCGGGATCCTCCAGGGTCCGCACGCGGAATTCCGCCTCGCTTTTTGCGGGATCCAGGGGTTGCGGCTCGGGAGCCGAGCAGCCCCAGCACCCCAGCACCAGCAGCGACGCCCCGACGCAGCGAGCAAGATGCACGATTTGTTCTCCGACCCCCGATCAGGGCTTGGGCTTGTAGGCGCGGACCTCGGCCTTCTGGCCTTCCTTGCCGGGCACCGCGACGTACAGCGTCCCCAGGTCCGGGACGAAGAGCGACGTTCTCGCGCCCGGCGCCGTCGTCTGGGCCCAGATGCGCTTGTAGTGGTCGGCGTCCTTCTGGTCGATCGTGTCGATGAACCCTTCGCCGGCCGTGAGGTAGATCCGCTTGGACGCCGCATCGTAGAACAGGTCGTCCGTGTCCCTCGAAATCGTCAGCAGCGCGACCTCCTTGCCGGTTTCCGTGTCAAGCACGAGAACCTTCGAAGGTCTCCGGCAGCCGACGAAGAGGCGGTGGTTCGCCTCGTCGAGCGCCATCGGGTAGTTCG
>JACQFK010000634.1 GCA_016200125.1 Planctomycetota bacterium | reverse complement strand
GAGGGCGCGCTTGGCAAAGTGGCGCGTCCAGCCTTCTGGCGACTTGAGCTGCTCGACGAGCTCGGAGCTCGGGCCGTCGAGCTTCGGCTTCGGCGCGAGCGGGCGGCCCTTCGCGGTGACGCGCCAGATGCGGCCGTGGGTCTTGTCGCGGCGAGGGTCGCGGAAGCCGACCTCGCCGTGGTTGATGATCGGGTTGTACCAGTCGGCGATGTAGAGCGCGCCGTCGGGGCCCATGCGGACGTCGATGGGCCTGAAGGCGCGGTCGGTCGACGTGATCAGGTCGGGCATCAGCTTCGAGGAGAAGCCGGAGCCGTCGTCGGAGATCTTGAAGCGGACGACGCGGTTGGCGCGGAAGTCGTTGGTGACGATGTCGCCCTGCCAGTCGTCGGGGAAATGGCGGCCGCTGATCGTCTCGTTCGCGCAGTACTTGGGCTGGCCGGGATTGAGGCCGGGGAATTGCTTCTCGCCGCCGGGGAAGTGGGGGTAGGTGAAGCCGGGAATCAGGTAGTGGATGCCGTCGCCGCCGGCGCCGTCGGTGCCGAAGGAGTTGCCCCAGCGGTCGAACTCGTGGCCCCAGGGATTGCACATGCCCTTGGTGAAGATCTCGAGATCGAGGCTCGCGGGGCGGAAGCGCCAGATGCCCGCGCCGCCCAGGCGCCGCGTCCCCTTGGGCGTCTCGATGTGGCTGTGGATGTAGATCGACTGGTTGAAGTAGAGGGCGCCGTCGGGGCCCCAGCGGAAGGTGTGGATGATGTGGTGCGTGTCCTCGGTGCCGAAGCCGGAGAGGAGCACGCGGCGCTGGTCGGCCTTGCCGTCGCCGTCCGCGTCCTTGAGGTGGATCAGCTCGGTGCTGTTGGCGACGTAGCAGCCGCCGTCGCCGGGCTCGATGCCCGTGGGGATGTGGAGGCCCTCGGCGAAGACCGTCGACTTGTCGGCCCTGCCGTCGCCGTCCGTGTCCTCGAGGATCACGATCCTGTCGTTGGGGATCTCGCCGGGGACGACCATGGGGTAGACGCTCGAGGTGGAAATCCAGAGCCGGCCGCGCGCGTCGAAGTTCATCTGCGTGGGCTTGGAGACCAGCGGATCGGCGGCGAAGAGGTTGACCTCGAAGCCCTCCGCGACCTTGAAGCTCTTGCGCTCGATCTCGGGATCGGGCGGGGGCGGCTCGGCCTGCGCGGCCTGCAGGAGAAGGGCGAAGGCGAGGGAGATCATGGCGCACGCTCCAGCAGATAGGTGTGGGCGACGGGGACGCGGAGCCTGGCGATCGCGGCGTCCTTCTCGTTCAGGATCGGCGGATACTTCGGGAACTCGGCGGTGAGGTGGCCCTGCTCCTTGCGGCGGAAGCCGAAGATGTAGGTGTCGTTCTGCGGCCGCCAGTAGTGGAAGTAGTGGAGGTTCTTCTCCGCGACGAGGGCGCGCAGCTTCTCGGCCTGGTCGTACTCGGGCCCCTTCGGGAGCGCGACGCCCTTCGCCCATTCCTCGGCGGGGGCGGTCGCGACGGCCGCGCCGTCGATCTTGAGCTGGTACGTCCCGGGCCTGAGCCCTTCGACCTTGAGCGTGCGCGCGCCGCGGGGAAGCGTGGCGTCGAGGGCGCCGAAGCCCGCAGCGTCGGGCGACGACTTCAGATCGCTCAGCGTCGTCCCCTGCCCGAGCGACTTGCCGCGGGCGTCGATCGAGACGTCCCAGAGGAGCGGCGCGAGGCCGAGCGACCGCTCGATCGTCCACGCCGCGGCGCGGTAGCCGCGGTCGTTGAGATGGATGCCGTTCTGGGTCAGCGGCTGCTCCTTCGAGCCCGCGAGGTCGAAGAGGTTGACGAAATCGGTGCTGCGCCGCGCGGCGACCTTGGCCATCGCGTCGGCGTAGAGCCGCAGGTCGCGGTTGTGGTCGGCGGGATCGGGCAGCGGCCGGCCCAGGTCCTCGTGGCGGACGGGCGAGAGCAGCACGATCCGCGCCTGGGTCCGCGAGAGCATGTCGAGCATCTTGTCGAGCTGGGCGACGAAGGGCTCGACGCCGGTCGCCCCCGAGAAGGATTCGCTCATGCCGTAGGCGGCGAAGATGACCGTCGGCTTGAGGTCGGCGACGTGCTTGGCGAGGCTGTCGAAGCCGTTGGCCGGGCTGCCGAACTCCGCGCGCGCGTCGCCCCAGACGGTGTCGCCGTCCCATCCCAGGTTGCGGAACGTGACGTTGCGCGCCGGCCAGCGGGCCGTGAGCGAGGTCTCGAGATGGTTGTAGCGCAGGTCGCGCTCGAAGAAGGTGTTGCCCACGAAGACGACGCGGTCGCCGTCGGCGAGCTCGAAGGGCTTCTTCGAGGACTGGCAAAAGAGGAGCGCGAGGATGAGCAGATGTTTCACGTTCGACGCCACTCCCAGGGGTTGATCCCGCTGTATCGAATTAGCCTGACACTAATACGCCTTGGGGCGGGTGATTATAACGGGGAGGGGATGCCGAATCTAGCAACGGATCGAAGAAGTCGCCCGGCTGACCGCCCGCTTCAGGTCGGCGATCGAGAAGGGCTTCTGCAGGAAGGCGAGATGCTCCAGCTTGCTGCAGGCGGCCAGCGTCTCGTCCGAGAGGAAGCTCGACATCAGGATGAAGGGGGTCTCCAGGCCTCGGGCCCGGATCTCGCGGACGAGCTCGACCCCGGTCTTGAAGGGCATCATCACGTCGGACACGATGAGGGAGTAGTTTTCCTCGGCGATCTTGCGCGAGGCGGACTCGCCGTCGCCGACCACGTCCGCCTCGTAGCCCTGTTGGGCGAGGGCGTCGCGGAGGAGCGAGCCGATCTGCGGCTCGTCGTCGGCCACGAGGCATCTCAACGGTGTCTTTGCAGCGACCATTCCCCTCTCCTACGCGCTGACGGTCCGGCGGGTGGGAGTTGAGGCGATTCTAGATTGCCCGCGCCGGCTGTCAATCATTCTTTTTGGAACCCCCGAGCGCCGGCTTCCCGGGCCCCCCGGCGGCGCTACAATGAGGGTCATGCGGCTCGAGGAGTTCTTCGACCTGAAGATCGCCACGCTCCTGCCGGGCGAGGCGGCGCCGGCCGACGCCCACATCGCGCGGGTGCTGGAGCCGTCGCGCCGCGAGATCGAGTCGCGCGCCGCGGACGGCTGGTTCCACAAGCCCTGCTACGTCACCTACGTGCTCCGCGTGCCCGGATCGCTGGACGAGTACATCGAGCAGTCGTTCCGCTCCGGGACCCGCAACAAGCCGCGCCGGCTCCTGCGCGAGGTGCCGACGCGCTACCGGCTTGCCGTCGAAACGGGCGGCCGCGGGGTCGACGCCTTCCGCGAGCTCTACCGCCGCACGATCGTCGCGCGGCCGAGGGGGCGCGACCGGGTGGGCGAGCACGACGAGGGCTTCGGCGAGGGCTGGGTCGGCTTCTACCTCTTCGACGGCGACGCGCTGGTCGCGGGGATCCTGGTCCACGAGATGCGCGACCATCTCTCGGTGGCCTACGGCGCCTTCGATCCGGCCCACCGCGGGCTCGATCTCGAGCACTTCCTGATCATGCAGGCCATCGAGCGCTGCGCGCAGCGCCGGGTGCCGGCGCTCTCGCTGGGGATGGACACGAACCGCTACGGGCATCACCTGCCGCTGGGGCTGCCCGCCTACAAGCTCCGGATCGGCTTCACGCCCCTGCCCTGGGAGCCCGCGGGGCGCGAGATCGTCAAGTTCCGGAACTTCGACCTGTTCGAGAAGGGGCTCTTCTTCTACTCTTATGAGGGGCGCGGGATCGCGGGCAATCTCTTCACGCGCGGGGAGCCCGACCTGCGGCCCTACCGCCATCACAACGCGCCCGAGATCCGGACCTTCAGGATTCCCTCATGAGCCCCGATTCCTATGCCGATGTCCCGTACCCGACCGCGCCGGTCCGCTGCACGCATCCGGAGATCCTGTCCGTGCTGGGCGCCCTCTCGGGCCTTCAACCCGGGGAGGCCGGCCGCTGCCGCGTCCTGGAGATCGGCTGCGGCGACGGGGGGAACCTGCTCCCGATGGCCTGCACGCTGCCGGGCGCCGAGTTCGTCGGGATCGAGCCGTCGGGCCCCGCCGTGGACCGGGCGCGGAGCCGCGCGGAGGCGCTCGGCCTGAGAAACGCGACCTTCGAGAAGAAGGGCGTCGAGGCGCTCGACGGCGGACTGGGAAGGTTCGACTACATCCTCACTCACGGCGTCTTCTCCTGGGTCGATTCCGCGCTCCAGGAGAAGATCCTCGAAGTCTCGCGCCGCCTCCTCCGGCCGGACGGCCTCGCCTACGTCAGCTACAATACCTATCCGGGCTGGCACGCGCGCGGGATGATCCGCGAGATGATGCTCTACCAGGTCCGGAACGAGACGTCGCCGGCGGCCCGGACCTCGCGCGCCCGCGACTTCCTCGCGAGGCTCTCCGACGCGGTGGGCGCGACGGAGAAGGGCGGCCAGTCGGCGACGGACCTCGCGGCCTTCGGCTCGCTCCTGCGTCACGAGCGGGAGATGCTCGCGCGCTATCCCGACGCCTACTTCTATCACGAGCACCTCGAGCGGGTGAATCTCCCCCTCTACTTCCACGAGTTCGCGGAGCGCGCCGCCCGCCACGGGCTCCGCTACGTTTCGGAGGCGCTCTACTCCTCGAGCCAGCCGGTCGCGTATCCGGCGGCCCTCGCCGACGCCGCGAGGGACCTCTCGCGGGATCCGCTGGAACTCCAGCAGCTGCTCGATTTCGCGACCAACCGCGCGTTCCGGCAATCCGTACTCTGCGCCTCGGAGCGGAACGTCGCGCGCGCTGCGGACCCGGCCGCGCTCCGGAAATTCTGGGTGTCCTCGCCGGTCCGGTCCGTGGCGAGCGCGGGCAACTCCGAGACTTTCGCCGTCCCCTGGGGTTGGGCGCTGACCACCGGCGATGCGGCGCTCCGGGCGGCGCTGTCGGGCCTGGGGGAGCGCTGGCCCGCCCCGATCGCCTTCGCCGATCTGGAGACGACCGTGCGCGAGCGCAGCGGCGGCGCCGCGCCCGGACTTGCCGACTCCCTCCTCGACGCCTTCGCGCGCGGCATGATCGAGTTCCAGTCGGGTCCTGCGCGCTTCACGACGTCGACCGAAGGGCGTCCCGCGGCGTCGGCGCTGGCGAGGCTCCAGGCGCAGGAGGGCGGCGTGGTCACGAACCTGCGCCACGAGCAGGTGTCGCTCGACGATCTCAGCCGCGCCTGGCTTCTCTTTTTGGACGGAACCCGGGGCGAGCGGGAGCTGTTGGATCTGCTGTCGGAGCTGGCCGACGGAGGCAAGATGGCGGTGAACACGCCCGACGGCCGCCCCGTCGTCGATCCCGCGGAGCGACGGACGATGATCTCGGAGGCGATCCGCCTGTTCCTGCGCCGCATGGCCGACGCGGCGCTGCTGGAGGCGCCGCGATGATCGCACTCCTGTTGCTGCTCCTTCAGGATCCGCTTCCCGCGGACGACGGCTACCGCGGCATCTGGTACATGAACCAGCCGTCGAAGGACGAGTACAAATACAAGTACTCGGGCGGCTTCGCGACCTATCCCCAGCAGCACATCCCCATCGCGATCTACTCGAAGGAGGCGAACAAGACCTTCTTCGTCTACGGCGGCACTCCGAAGGGGAAGAACGAGCTGCTGCACATGGTCTCGTACTTCGACCACGCCACGGGCGACGTGCCGCGCCCGCGGATCCTCCTCGACAAGAAGACCGACGACGCCCACGACAACCCGACGCTCCAGATCGACGACGCGGGCCATCTCTGGATCTTCTCCAACGCGCACGGCACGTCGCGGCCCGCCTACCTGCACCGGAGCCTGAAGCCCTACTCGATCGACGCCTTCGAGCGGGTGCTCGACACGAACTTCTCCTACAGCCAGCCCTGGTGGATCCCCGGCAAGGGCTTCCTCTTCCTCCACACCCGCTATAAGGACGGCCGCGGCCTCACGTGGATGACGAGCCCGGACTGCCGCGCCTGGTCGGAGCCGCGGCCGCTGGCGCACATCGACATGGGCGACTACCAGATCAGCGGGCGCGACGGCGACCGGGTGGCGACCGCCTTCGACTATCATCCGAAGCCGCTGGGGCTCAACGGGCGGACGAACTTCTACTACATCGAGACGCGCGATCTCGGGAAGACCTGGACGACGGTCGACGGCAGGGCGCTGACGACGCCGCTGGCCGAGGTGAAGAATCCCGCGCTCGTGCGCGACTACCAGTCGGAGAAGCTGCTGGTCTATCTGAAGGACCTGCAGTTCGACGGCGGCCATCCCGTCTTGCTCCATCTCACGAGCAAGGGCTACGAGTCGGGGCCCGCGAACGATCCGCGCACCTGGCGGACGGCCCGCTGGACGGGGAAGGAGTGGGAGTACCGCGACGTGACGACCTCCGACCACAACTACGACCACGGCTCACTCTACATCGAGGAGGGGAAGTGGCG
>JACQFK010000621.1 GCA_016200125.1 Planctomycetota bacterium | reverse complement strand
GGACCAGAGGACGACGGCGACCTCCTGGAGGATGTCCTCCGTGAGGTGGGCGTCGCGCAGGAGCGCGTAGACGAAGCTGTGGAGCATCGACCGGTGCTCCATGAGCTTCTTGACGAAGTCCGATTCCATCCAGTCCTCACCCCTCAACGGGGTCTCCCGCTCCATTCTGACGCAAAATTTTCAAAAAATTTCCCCTCCCTGAATCGCCGCTGAGATTTCCCGGGGCCCCGGATTGTAGGACATGCAACGTGCAACAAGACAAACTGCAACGAAACAAACCGTTTGTTTCGTTTCAAGTGGCCTGACCAGTTGCAATGAAACAAACCGTTTGTTTCGTTGCAGGGAGGACGACATGCGCACCGGTCTGCTGCTGCTCCTGCTGACGATTCCGCCCCAGGCGGAGCCCCTCAAGCAACCGCCGCCTCCCAAGTCCTGGGACCGCTTCACGATGCTCGTGTGGCAGTACCAGACCGACGTCATCCGCGACAAGGAGCTCTACGAGTCCCTCAATCTCCGCGGCTTCCACGTCGACCGCCAGAGCCAGAAGCTCCAGGCCTTCGCGAAGGAGTCGGGCTGGCCCTACTACGTCGACCACGCCGCCGACAAGGGCTTCCTCCACCTCGGCAAGCGGGCCGAGGGCCTCGGCGGAAAGAAGGAGATCATCGAGCGCCCCAACAGCCTGGCCGATCCCAAGGTCATGCGCGACATGAAGAAGATCCTCACCCAGAACGTCACGGCCGCCAAGGGAAGCACGGCGGTCGCCTACGCGTTCGACGACGAGATCAGCACGGGCAACTTCTGCTCGCCGATCGAGACCGACGGACATCCCCTCGCCGTCGCCGCCTATCGGAAGTTCCTCGAGTCGATGTACGGCACGATAGACAAGCTCAACGCCCAGTACGGCACGACCTACGCCGGCTTCGACGCCGTGGAGCCGAAGAGCTACGAGGCCGTCCGCGAACAGCTCAAGCCCGACGCGCTCGGACGGATCAATCTCAGTCCCTGGTGCGACTGGCGCTCCGCCATGGACACCCAGTGGACGGACGCGCTCGCCGAGCTGACCCGTACCGCCAACGCCATCGATCCCGACGTGCCGGCGGGCTACGTGGGCGGCCAGATGCCCTGCGCGTTCGGCGGATATGACTACCGCAAGGTCACGAAGGCCGTCCAGTGGATCGAGGCCTACGACATCGGCGGGACGAACGAGATCCTCCGCAGCTTCTGGGACCAGGCCCATCCGCGGGTCCAGACCTTCTTCTCGAGCAAGGACCCGAAGCGCGACGCCTGGTTCCTCTGGTACTACCTCTGCCACGGCAACCGCGGCGTGATCTGCTGGCCCGACGGCTGGTTCAAGGGCGGCAAGCCCGCCGACTACATCGCCGCCAACGCGGCGACCTTCAAGGAGGTCCAGGGTCCGGTCTCCCGCGCCATCATCGACGGCGCCTTCGTCCACGATCCGATCGCGATCTACTATTCGCATCCGTCGATCCAGGCGACCTGGGCGCTGGACGCGGCGACACACAAGGGGACCTGGCCGCGCCGCAGCTCGTCGATGGAGAGCGCGATGTCGACAAGCAACCTGACGCGGATCGGCTGGCTCAAGACGCTCGAGGACCTGGGCCTGCAGGCGAAATTCGTCCACCAGGACCACCTGCTCGCGGGGCTGCAGGGTTACAAGGTGCTCCTGCTGAACCGCGCACTCTGTCTGTCGGATGCGGAGGCCAAGGCGATCCGGGGCTTCGCGGCGGCGGGCGGGACCGTGATCGCCGACCACCTCTGCGGGATCCTCGACGAGCACGGCAAGTCGCGGCCCGCGGGCGCGCTCGACGACCTGTTCGGCGTGAAGCGGGACCTGTCCAAGGGCATCCTCGGCGGGAAGACGCTGACGGAAGCCGACGCCGAGCGGGGCCCGTCGTTCTCCGCGAAATCCTGGGCGGTCGACGGCGCGGACCTCTTCAAGGGCATGCCCGTATTCGAACGCGGCCTGGGGACGCTGACGCGGCAGGGCAAGGGCATCTACCTCAACCTCTCGCCGGCCGGCTACCTGCTCAAGCGCGCCAAGGGGGAGGCGCCGGAGTGGCTCGCCCTGGTCCGCGGACTGATGACGGAGGCGGGCATCGAGCCGCGCGTCACGCTGGACCTGCCGCGCACGGAGCCGATCTTCTGGAAGAACGGCGACCGGATGACGCTCTGCCTCGTCCGCAACGTCGACCGCCGCGCCTCGACCGACGAATTCGGCGAGACCAACGAGGAGATGGCCCGCGGCTCGCTGAAGCTGAAGCTCAAGTTCGCCAAGCCCGTCGCCGACCTCCGCAACGAGCGGACCGGCAAGGCGCTCGGCAGGGGCCGCGACTTCGAAGACGACTTCGTCCCCTGGGAGGCGAACGTCTACACCTACTCGCCTTAACCCCCTGTCACAAGACAAACGGTTTATTTTGTGACATGTCACAAAACAACCAGTTTGTTTTGTGACAGGGGACAGCGGGGGCCGGATCAGCCCTTCAGCGTCAGCGCCTCGTCCGGATGCAGCTTGGCAAGCAGCGTCGCCATCGGGAGGCAATACGAGACCTTCTCGTCCTGGATCCCCAGGATGTGCATCCCCAGGGCGCGGTTCTGCCCGTCGACCACGAGCGCCCCGCTGTCGCCCCCCTTCACCGGCCCCTGGAACTGCAGGAGCTTGGGAAACACCACCGTGCCGGCCGCGTAGACGTTCTCGACGGGAAAGTCGTAGAGCCAGGTGACGAAGGTCATCGACTTGATGGAGCGCCAGGACAGGATCGAGTAGGAATCCATGGCGTGACCCAGGAGCTCACTCTCCGGGCAGAGCTCCGTGACGGGCGCGGTCCGCTGCAGATAGGTCGGCCCCGGAACCGCCGCCAGTTCGACCAGCCCCGCGTCCATCGGACGCTCCTCCATCCGCGGGGCATACGACAGGCTTCCCAGCGGGACGTCCCCCGTCAGGAACACCAGCTCGCCGGGCAGCGGCGTGGAGACTTCCAGGTTCCGGGCGACCACGTGAGCGGCAGACAGGACGAAGCTCCGCCCCGTGGCGTCGCCTTCCACGAGCGCCGTCGCGGCGCCCTGCTCCTCCTTCGTCTTCCCGTTGTAGAGGCTGGCGCAGGGCCCGGCCTGGAGCCTCACCGCTCGCGCGGCGACCACGACGTCCGTGGGGACGCGCAGCGAAACGCGCTTCCCGCCCACGCGCACCCGCCGGACGATCGTCCGCGGGATGAGCCTCCCCGGCGGGGGCTTCGCGAGCTTCTTCCGGACGAAGATCTTGATGCACCATTCGTCGTGGAGCTTCTCACGGCGGTGGCGCCGGCCCACGCCGATGTAGCGGGCGCCCCAGGTCCGCGCGGAGCGGCGGAGCTGACGGGCGATCTTCTCGAGGACCTCGAACTGCCGTCGGGCCGGCAGGCGGTCGAAATCGCGGGTCGCCATGGCCGGCGATCCCTATTGAGGCGGCTTCTTCTTGTGGGGCTCGACCCGGGCCTCGTTGCCGAGCGGCTCGATCCTGGACCCCATCGCCACGATGACCCCCGGTGCGTTGGCCTTCCACACGATCGGCCGCTTCTTGTAGCCGAGGCAGATCCGCTTCGCGGGATCCGACCCCGCGTCGTAGATCAGCGAGCCGTCGTCGGTGGAGCTCCACCCCGCGGACAGGTTGGCGTCCACCGTCTTGACCGGAACGGAGAGCTTCACGCTGACGCCGCCGGAGTTGTAGAACTTGTACTCCAGCTTCGTCGCGAACCAGAGCTCGTAGATGTAGTAGAGCTCCTGGTTGTCGATGGGCGTCGCCCAGTTGCCGCCGAACTCGTCCCGGATCTTGGGGAAGACGTTGCGGAGGTAGGGGTCGATGGAAATCCGCACGATGGAGTTTTCCGACGCCACCACGCTGTAGGACACGGCGCCCTTCGCCGCCAGTTCGGCCTTGACCTTCGCCGGCGCGGAGACGCCCAGCGCCAGGTCGAACTTCTCGTCGTGCTTCGTGGAAAGTTCGGGGGCCGACCCCACGCTCTTGAGGGGTTCGATGTTCGCCCCCGCGTCCGAGGGAAAGCAGCGCAGGGCCGGGGCGTTGGGTTCGTTCGCCTTCACCTCGATGATGCTCCCCGGCACCCAACTGCTCTGCGGCGGCGAGAGCGCGATGAAGCGGTACTCGTCCATGGTCCGGATCAGGCCGTTGGCGCCGCATCCCATGCCGAGCGCCGCCAGGAAGACCAGGATCGAACAGCGCCGTGCCGACGTGAAGATCATGGAAAGGTCTCCTCCCTCCCCTGGCCGCACCGAGACTCTAGTCCGCGGCGCGAAGCAGTGTCAAGGAATTGCGCGGGGCTAACCGCCCGCCTTGGCGAGACCCTCGGCGGCGACTTCCTTGAGATAGGCGCGGTCGCCGTCGACGGCGATCCCGGCGAGATGCTTGTAGATCTGGGCGGCGACGGCCTTGTTGCCCGCGGCCAGGAGCTTCTCGGCCAGGAGCAGGGCCGCCGAGCTGCCCTTGATCCCCTCCCAGCCGTTGGCCGAGGCCACCTTGCAGATCGAGGGGGCGGAGTCCGCATCGCCGATCCGCGCCAGGCCCCACGCGCCGGCCAGGCGGGTGTCGAGGTCGGCGTCGCCGAGCGCCTTCTTCATGGCCTCGGCGGACTCCGCGTCGGCCAGGACGCCGAGCGCCTGGAGGACCGTGAGGCGCGGGCCGCCCTTGAGGTCGGGCAGCGCCTTGCGGAACTGCTCCACCGCGCCCGCGCGGATCGCGAGCAGCGCCTGCGCCGCGTACTCGCCGAGCTCCGCGTCGCCCAGCAGCCTGCCGAGCGCCGGCGCGCAGTCCTTCGAGCCGACCACGTGCAGCTGGCGGGCCACGTAACCCTGAGCGCCCCGCGGACGGTCGCCGCCCAGCTGCGAGGCCAACGCGTCGACAAAGAGTGTCCGCTGGGCCTCCTTGCCCGGGCGGCCGACGTACTGTGCAAGCGCATGCAGCGCGTAGCGCGCCTTGTAGTCGGAACCGTCGTCAACGTCCTTCAGCATCGCGACGACCGCGACGATGCCCTCCTTGCCGGCGGCGAGGAGGCCGTCGAGCATCGGCATCGCCTCCTCCCAGGACGGCCCGGTGAAGGTGCCGCGCTTGTCCAGCGCGGGAACCTGGTCGACCAGGTCGCTGATCTTGTCTTGCATGGTCGTGTCCTCTAGAGGTGCCAGGGGGCGCGCATCGGGACGTTCACGTAGCGGTTGGCCAGCTCGTCCCCGACGAATACCTCCTTCGCGGGGTCGAACTTCAGCTTGCGGCCCGTGCGGATGGCGATGTTCGCGAGGTGGAGCAGGATCGCGCAACGGTGGGCGGCCTCGGCGTTGCCGCCGGGCTGCTTGCGGGTCTTCACCGCCTCGGCGAAGGTGACGAGGGGCTCGGGATCGGGCGTCGCCTGAAGCTTCTTGCGCGACTCCTCGTCGAGGTCGTCGAGCCCCGGCTTGCGGGCGGGCTTGCGGTCGTACTTGTTCCCCCACTCGCCGGACTCGAGGACGAGGGTGAAGCCGTCGGCGTACTTCATCTCGATCCAGCCCCACATGGCGCAGACTTCCGGATGGGCGGGCGGCGCGTAGGCCTCGATCTCGACGGGGCTCGTGTCGTCCTTGCCGTAGATCCACTGGTAGGGGTCGAGCGTGTGCTGCGCCATGTCGGCGAGGCCGCCGCCCTCGTAGTCCCAGTAGCCGCGGTGGGTGCCGCCGTGCCGCGGCGGGACGTAGGGCTTCCAGGGCGACGCGCCCACGTAGAGGTTCCAGTCGAGGTTCGCGGGCGGCGTCTGGGGGGCGAGATTGACCCGCCCCGACCATTCCTTGACCTTGAGCCCGCCGCTCTTCACGTAGACGCCGGGATTCTCCTTCAGCAGGCCGCTCCTCATGAGCTTGTGGATCAGGATGTTGTTCTTGTCCTTGCTCACGCCGAAGCGGCCGAAGGTCCCGATCTGGAAGATCCGCTTGTAGCGCTTGAAGGTGTCGGCCACGGCGCGCCCTTCCGCGATGAAGCGCGTCATCGGCTTCTCGCAGAGGACGTCCTTCCCCGCCTCGGCGGCGGCGATCGAGATCAGCGCGTGCCAGTGGGGCGGCGTGCCGATGGCGACCAGGTCGATGTCCTTCCGTTCGAGGACGCGGCGGAAATCGGTGTAGAACATCTTGTTGTCCGCCTTGTCGACGAACTTGACGTCGCACTGCGCCCGCATCTCGACCTGGAGATCCTTGGTCATCTCCTTGTAGGTGCTCGGCCCGCGGCCGCCGCAGCCGATGAGCGCGCCGCCGTAGGTGTCGTTGGGCGAGGGGCGCCGCGGCCCGGCCATGAGGCGGTCGGGCGCGACCGCGAAGAAGCCCACCGACGCGCCGGCGGTCTTGAGGAAGGAGCGACGCGGGATCTTGGCCATGAGGAACCCTCCTCCAATCCTATGCCCGGAGGAGGGCCCCCGTCTCACTTCGCGACGGTGATCGTGAAGCGCTGGGAGGCGCTCCCCGCCTGCTTCACCTCGGTCGAGATCACTTTTTCGTTGCCCCAGGCCAGGACGTCGGGGTCCAGCTTCCTCGCCTCCCGCTCGATCGTCGCCGTCACCGTCACCTCGAAGGAGCCGGCCTCCGGCGGCGTGCCGGCGAGGACGCCGGTGGCGGGATCGACCTTGAGCCAGTCCGGGCCCTTCTCGAGCGCGAACTTGAGCTTCTCGATGTCCCAGAAGCTGGCCGTGTCGCGGCCGCCCACCTGCCGCATCTTGAGGTCGCCCAGCGAGCGGACCGTCTGGAGTTCATAGTGGTAGGGCGCTCCCGCCTTCGCGGTGGAGACCGGCGTGCTGTAGATCGCCGGACGCGGCGCCTCCACGAAATCGGAAGGCCCGCTGCGCTTGCCGCGATCGTCCACCGCGACCACCCGGTAGTAGGCCCGCAGCGGCTTGCCCGCGAGCGCGAACTCCGGAGACTTGGTTTCCACGACGAAATTCGCGGAGAACGGATTGGTCAGCTCCTTGCAGACGCCCAGCGCCACCGTATAGGGGGCGTCGCTCACCGAGAATCCCCTCTCGTCGCTGCCGTAGACCCGGTAGCCCGCCGGCTTCCGACCCGAGGGATTGGGCTTCCAGCGGAGCAGCCCGGCCTCGAGCGTCAGGTCGAGCGGATGGTTCGGGGCGCGCGGCGTGAAGCTCCAGGTCGCGCTCCAGGGGCCCCAGACGCCCTTCGCGTCCTTCGCCCTCACGTGCCAGCAGTACTTCCGATCCGCGCTGAGCAGCCCCGGCGCGGAGAGCGTGTACTGCGCCTTCCCCGCGTCCGCCGTCTTCGAGATCAGCTTGTAGAAGGTCATCGACAACGGCCAGCGCAGGTCCTCCCGGTTCGAGAGCTCGAACTGGTAGTCGGCGATCTTGTCGCCGTCCGGATCCGGCGCCGCG
>JACQFK010000620.1 GCA_016200125.1 Planctomycetota bacterium | reverse complement strand
CGCCCTCCTGCTACGTCACCAGCCTCGAGCGCCTCTTCGCGACCCTCGGGCCGCAGGACGCCGAGCAGAACATCCCCGGCCAGGTCGCCTTCGGGATGGAGCATGCCGACTACGTCACGATGCGCGCGCCCAAGCCCACGCTCCTCCTGACCGGGACCCGCGACTTCTTCGACATCCAGGGCGCCTGGACCTCGTTCCGCGAGGCGAAGCGCGCCTACGGGATCCTCGGCCGCGCCGAGGCCGTGGACCTGGCCGAGTTCGACATGCCCCACGGGTACCCGAAGATGCACCGCGAGGGGGCGGTCCGCTGGATGCGCCGCTGGCTCCTGGGCATCGACGACGCGATCGTCGAGCCGGCCTTTCCGATCGAGAAGGACGCGGACCTCCACTGCAGCGAGACCGGCCAGGTCCTGAGCGCGCTCCAGGGGAAGTCCGCCTTCGATCTCATCGCCGCGCGCGAGAGGGAACTCTCGGCCGCCCGCCCGAAACTGTCCGTGGAGGAGCTCCGGAAGAAAATCGGAGCACGAGGAAGCGCCGGCGAGCCGCAGATCGACCCCACCTGGATCCAGCGGGACCGCTGCCGCGTGACGAAGGCCGTCGTGGAGACCGATCCCGGGATGAAGATCCCCTATCTCGTGTTCACGCCGTCGGAACCCAAGGAGGGACCGATGATCGTGGTGGCGTCGGGGGAGGGGAAGGCGTCGGCCTGCGCCAAAGGCGGCCCCGTCGAGCGCCTGGCCCAGGCGGGACATCGGGTCGAAGCACTCGACCTCCGCGGCCTCGGCGAGACCGCGGGCTCCGACTTCAAGGAGTCGTTCCTGGCGATGCACCTCGACCGTCCGCTGCTCGCCCAGCGGCTTCGCGACCTCGCGCCCTTCGTGGATCATGGGAAGCGCGTCCACGCGATCGGCAGCGGAACGGCCGCCCCGGTCGTGCTCCATGCGGCGGCGCTGGATGAGCGGATCGTCGAAGTGACCCTCGAGGGGATGCTGGTCTCCTGGGCCTCGGTCGCCCGCACGCCCGTCTCGAAGGGGCAGCTTTCAAACGTCGTGCCGGGCGCGCTGAAGAACTACGACTTCCCGGATCTCGCCGCCGCGGTCGCGCCGCGGCCCCTCACGATCCGCGGCCCGGTCGACGCGGCCGGAAAGCCCCTGTCGCAGGCCGAGCTCGAGGAGATCTACGCGCCGGCCCGCGCGGCCTACCGGAAGGCGGGAGCCGAGAAAAACCTCGTCCTGGAGGCGAAGCCCTGAAGACCTCCTCGCCGCATCCCCGGACGCCAGAATGCGTTTGACACCCATATGGGTAGATGCCATCATGGGCCGGTCTTCACGGGATTGGGTTCGAGGAGAGGGATCTTCCTATGCTTCAGCGCGCCGGCTTCGCGTTCGCCCTGACGTTGATCTTCGCGGCACCGCCGTCCCCCCTGAAAGCCCAGGAGCAGGGCCGCCCCGAGATCCTCGTGCCCGACTCGACGCTCGAGGATGCCTCCGACGTCGGCCATCGCGCGCACACGAACCACCGGGTCGTGGCCCGTCCCGAGGGCGGACTCGGCCCCAAGGGCGGCATGACCCCCGCCCAGCTGCGCAGTTTCTACGGTCTCGCCTCGAGCGGCGGCCAGGGCGTCATCGCCATCGTCGACGCCTATGACTACCCCAACGCCCTGCGGGACTTCAACGTCTTCTCCACGATGTTCGGCCTGCCGACCGAGCCGTCCACCAGCGCCGCGCTCTCGACGAACGCGGTGTTCCAGGTGATCTTCCAGGGGAAGAGGAAGCCCCGGAGCAACACCGGCTGGTCGCAGGAGGCGGCGCTGGACGTCCAGTGGGCGCACGCCATGGCGCCGAGCGCGAAGATCCTCCTCGTCGAGGCCCAGTCCAACAGCTTCGGCGATCTGCTCGCGGCCGTGGACCTGGCAAAGACATACCCCGGCGTCCAGCAGGTCTCGATGAGCTGGGGCGGCAGCGAGTTCTCGAGCGAGGCGAACTACGACTACCACTTCAACGTGGACGGCCCGGCCTTCTTCGCCTCCAGCGGCGACGCGGGCGGCAAGACCTGCTACCCCTCGGTCTCCCCCTACGTCGTGGCGGCCGGCGGCACCAGCGTGGCGACCGATGCAACCGGAGCCTTCGTCGGCGAGTCGGGCTGGAGCGGCGGGGGCGGCGGCCTGAGCGCCTACGAGGCCGCTCCCGGCTGGCAGGGCGCCCTCGCCGGCATCGCCGGTGGAAAGCGCTGCGTGCCGGACATCGCTTCCGACGCCGACCCCTACACGGGCGTCGCCGTCTACGCCCCCCTGCAGAACGGCTCTTCCACGTGGCAGGTCTTCGGAGGCACGAGCGTGTCGGCTCCCTGCCTCGCCGGCATGATGAACCTGAGCGGGAAGACCTACGCCAACACATCCCTCCTGCTGGCGGCGATCTACGCCGGCCTCGGCAGCGCCAACTTCCGCGACATCACGACGGGAGGCAACGGCTTCCCCTGCACGGCCGGCTGGGATTTCGTCACCGGGGTGGGCGCTCCGCAGGGCACGGGCGGCTTCTAGGCGGGCGATCTCTCAGGCCAGCAGCGGCCGGACGATCTCGCCGCGGACGTCGGTCAGGCGGTAGTCGCGGCCGCTGTGGCGGAAGGTGAGCTTCGTGTGGTCGAAGCCCATCAGGTGCAGGATCGTCGCGTGGAAGTCGTGGACGTGGACGCCGTCCTTCACGACCTTCAGGCCGTACTCGTCCGTCTCGCCGTGCACGATCCCCGCCTTGACGCCGGCGCCGGCGAGCCAGGAGCTGAAGGCCCAGTTGTGATGCTCGCGCCCCTTGTGGTCGGCGCTGCTGTTGAAGGGCGTGCGGCCGAACTCCGTCGTCCAGATGACCAGCGTGTCCTCCAGCATCCCCCGCCGCTTCAGGTCGCGGAGCAGGCCCGCGATCGGACGGTCGACGTTCTTCGCCAGCCGGGCGTGGTCCATCATGTCGCCGTGCGAGTCCCAGTTGCCGCTGGAGCCGGTGTCGATCAGTTCGATGAAGCGGACGCCGCGCTCGGAAAGGCGCCGAGCCACGAGGCACTGCCAGCCGAAGCCGGTCGCCTGGCCCCGCTTCAGGCCGTAGAGGGCGAGCGTCTCGTCGCTCTCCTTCGAGAGATCGAAGGCGTCGGGCGCCTCGAGCTGCATGCCGGCGGCGGTCTCGAAGGAGCGGATCCGGGCGCTGAGGATCGGGTCGCCCGCGCGGGCCGCCAGGTGCTCGGCGTTGCGCTCGCGGAGCGCGGCGAGCTCCAGGTCCTGCAGCCGCGGCGTGGCCGCCCGGCGCTTCATGTTGGCGATCGGCTCCGCGCCCGGCACCACGCGGGTGCCCTGATGCTCCGCGGGCAGGAAGTCCGACGCCCAGACCTGCGTCCCCGCATAGGGGGTCTGGGGGGCGAGCACCATGAAGGACGGCAGGTTGCGGTTCTCGGTCCCCAGTCCGTAGCTCACCCAGGCGCCCATGCTGGGCCGAGCCACCGTGAAGGATCCCGTGTGGATGCCGAGCGTCGCGTTGAAGTGGTTCGAGTGCGACGTGTGCATCGAGCGGATCAGCGCAAGGTCGTCGACGCAGCCCGCCATGTGCGGGAAGAGCGAGCTCACTTCCGTGCCCGAGTCCCCGTGGCGGGCGAAGTCCCACTGCGGCCGCTTGAGGAAGATCTTCTCGTAGCCCGGACGGTTCTTGATCTCGGGGTGATCGGCGACGATCTGCTTCCCGTGGTCGGCGAAGAGCCTGGGCTTCGGGTCGAAGGAGTCGATGTGGGAGACGCCTCCGCTCAGGTAGACCATGATGACGCGCTGCGCCTTGCCCGGGAAGTGCGGCTGCTTCGGCGCCAGCTGATCGTCCCCCGTGCGGGCGTCGTCGGCCAGCAGGCGCGCGACGAGGCCCGGCAGCAGCGCGGAGCCCGCCGCCAGGGAGCGAACGAAGGAGCGCCGGGTGCAATCGCAGTCGCTCATCGTCAGTCCACCGTGATGAATTCGTTCGATCCCATCAGCGTCCGCGCGTAGGCGCTCCAGACGGCGAGCTCCGACGGCGCGCGGGGCCCGGCCCCGTAGGCGTCGAGGAAGGCCGCCGCGTTCCTGTGTTCGCCCGCGCTCGCCGCCCGCTGGAAGCAGACGCGGTGCGCGGCCTCCACGCGCTCCCCGGGAGGCAGCAGGAGCAGGCGGTTCGCGAGGGCCTCAGAGCGGGCGTGGAAGAAGGGGTCGTTCAGGAAGTAGAGAGCCTGGGTCGGCACGGTGCTGGTGTCGCGCTGGGCCGTGCTCGCGTTCGCGTCGGGGCCGTCGAAGAGGGCGAGGAAGGGATGGCGCTGGATGCGCTGGGTCATCAGGTAGACGCTGCGGCGCTTCGTCTCGTACACCGCCTTGAAGGGGGCATGCTGGGTGAACTTCCAGTCCTTCTCCGGCGGGAAGGGATGGCCTTCGCCGGGGCTGCGGTCGAGGTCGCCGCTCGCGACCAGCAGCGCGTCGCGGATCTCCTCGGCGTCGAGGCGCCGCCGGGGGAAGTCGGCCCGCTGGTAGGCGGCGCTCTTCAGGATGAGGCGCTGCAGGGCCTTCACGCTCCAGCCGCCGGCCGTGAAGCGGGAGGCGAGGTGGTCCAGCAGAGGCGGATGGGTCGGCGCCGCCCCCCGCGTGCCGAAGTCGCTCGGAGTGGCGACCAGGCCCCGGCCGAAGTGGCCCTGCCAGATCCGGTTGGCCATGACCCGCGCGGTCAGCGGATTGCGCGGGTCGGTCAGCCATCGGGCCAGGTCGAGACGGCCGCTCCCCTTGGCGTCCGAGATGGCCTGGCCGCCGAGGAGCTCGAGGTTGCGGCGCGGCACCGGATCGCCGGGCATCGTCGGCTCGCCGCGGTTCTGAAGCCGGGCGTCCTCGGGCTTGCCGTCGATCACGGCGTAGGCGACGTCCTTCGTCTCGGGCAGCGGAACCAGGTCGCGCGGCTTCTGCTTGGCCTCGCAGCCGGGGAAGGGGAAGCGCGTGGAGGCGAAGACCCCGTAGAGCGCATAGTAGTCGCGCGTCGTGACGGGGTCGTACTTGTGGTTGTGGCAGCGCGCGCAGCCGATCGTGAGCCCGAGGACCGATTTCCCCAGCGTGTCGATCACGTCCTCATAGGTGAGGTGCATGTCCTTGTCGGTGTCGTGTCCGAAACGGCGGGCGACGGCGAGGTAGCCGGTGGCGATGATCTGGTCCTTCGTGGGATGCTCGAGAAGGTCGCCGGCCAGCTGCTCGCGGAGGAACTCGTCGTAGGGAAGGTCTCGATTGTAAGCCTCGATCACCCAGTTCCGGTAGCGCCAGGCCTGGGGCGCCGGAAAGTCGCTGTTCTCGCCGGCGGTGTCGGCGTAGCGGACCAGGTCGAGCCACTTGCGGCCCCACTTCTCGCCGTACGCGGGCGAGGCCAGGAGGCGCTCGACGAGCGTGTCGAAGGCCCCGGGCGACGCATCGGCGAGGAAGGCCTCGACCTCCTCGGGACTCGGCGGCAGGCCGGTCAGGTCGTAAGTGACCCGGCGGATCAGCGTGCGCTTGTCCGCGGCGGGACCCTTCGAGGGAAAGAGAGCGTCGATGCCGGCTCCGGGATCGACGACCGGCTGGAAGGCCCAGTGATTCGCTGGAGACGCGTCGGACGCGCCCGGGTAGACCGCTCCCGCGCGGATCCAGTTTTCGAAGTCGCGGATCTGGTCGTCCGAGAGTTTCTTCCCGGCCTTCTTCGGCGGCATGGCGAGGTCGGGATCGGTCTGGCGGATCGCCTTGAGGAGGAGGCTGGCGTCGGGGTCGCCGACCTTGATCGAGGGGCCGGAATCGCCGCCGCGGAGGAGGGCGGCACGGGAGTCCAACCGGAGACCCGCCTTGGTCTTCTCGGGGCCGTGGCAGGGAAGGCAGGTGGCGTGGAGGAGGGGACGGATCTTCTTTTCGAAGTGTTCCGCGTCATCCGGAACGGTCAGCAGGAGGCTCGCCAGCAGGGTCAGCATCACTCAGTATACGGTATACCGTTTATCGTACGCCTGGGAATGGCCCTGGGAGGCGGAAAAGTTCAGGAGCCCTGGAGGT
>JACQFK010000619.1 GCA_016200125.1 Planctomycetota bacterium | reverse complement strand
TCTTCTCGCGGGCACTCAGAAGGCGTTCGGTCTTCCTCCCGGTCTCGCCGTCGTCTGGGCCTCCGATCGCGCGCTCGGGAAATCGGCGAAAGTCCCGGCGCGCGGCCACTACTTCGACCTCCACCAGTTCAAGAAGATGGACGAGAAGAACGAGACGCCCGAGACGCCGGTCATCAGCCTCATCCACGCGCTCGACGTCCAGATGACCCGCATGCTGGCCGAGTGGCTCGAGAACCGCTGGAAGCGCCACCGCGAGCTGGCCTCGACCTGCCAGGAGTGGGCCAACTCCCGCTTCAAGATGTTTCCCGCGAAGGGCTGCTGGTCGACGACCGTCTCCTGCATCGAGAACACCCGCAAGGACGTCACGGTGAAGCAGCTCTACGACAAGCTGTACGAGCGCGGCGCGGTGATTTCCGAGGGCTACGGCAAGCTCAAGGAGCGGACCTTCCGCATCGCCCACATGGCGGACACCCAGGTCTCCGAGCTCAAGGAGCTGCTCGGCTGGATCGACGAGATCATCGGCGTGAAGAAGTGAGAATCGAGCATCCGGAATAGAGAATGGAAGGGGGCCGAAGCGGCCCCCTTTTTTCTCATACGATGATTACCCGGCAGGAACTGGAACAGCGCGAGGAGCAGACGCTGGCGCCCTTCGCGGCGAAGAGCGGCCGCTCCGCGGGCCGCAAGGACCCCGAGGAGGAGCACGGGTTCCGCACGGCCTTCCAGCGGGACCGCGACCGCGTCATCCACTGCGCGGCCTTCCGCCGGCTCCAGTACAAGACCCAGGTCTTCGTCAACCACGAGGGCGACTACTACCGCACGCGCCTGACCCATTCGACCGAGGCGGCGCAGATCTCGCGGACGATCGCCCGGGCGATGGGGCTGAACGAGGACCTCTGCGAAGTGGTGGCGCTCGGCCACGACCTCGGCCACACGCCCTTCGGCCACTCCGGCCAGGACGCGCTCGACGAGTGCATGAAGTCGCACGGCGGCTTCGAGCACAACCGCCAGAGCCTGCGCGTGGTGGAGCTCCTCGAGCACCGCTACCCGGGCTTCACCGGGCTCAACCTGACCTACGAGACCCGCGAGTCGATCCGCAAGCACGGCTGGCCCGGGCGGAAGGACTACGAGCCCGAGTATCGCTCGGAGTGGGCGCCTCTGCTCGAGGCCCAGGTGGTCGACATCGCCGACTCGATCGCCTACGACGCCCACGACATCGACGACAGCGTCAAGGCCGGCCTCCTCGGGGAGGACCAGCTCGCGACGCTCGAGGTGTGGCGGAAGGCGACGGAGGGGTCGAAGCTCGAGGGGGAGATGCGCATCCGCGCCGCGGTGCGGCAGATCATCAACCTCGAGGTCACCGACCTGGTGGAGACGACGCTCGCCAACGTGAAGCGGCTGAAGCTCGACTCGCTCGACGCGGTGCGGGCGGCGAAGGAGGCGGCGGTCCGCTTCTCGCCCGAGATGGACCGCCTCAAGAAGGCGCTGCAGCACTTCCTGAACCAGAACGTCTACCGGCACCACCGCGTGCTGATCATGTCGGAGAAGGCGAAGCGCTTCATCACGGAGCTCTTCCGGGCCTATTCCGGGAACCCCGCGATGCTGCCGCCCCGCTTCCAGCAGTGGGCGAAGGAGACGGGCGTCCCCCGCGCGGTGGCGGACTACATCGCGGGGATGACCGACCGCTACTGCCAGGACGAGTACAGAAAACTGTTCTATCCGTTCGAAAACATCCTGTAGCCATGCTGCACATCGTCCGCGCCCTGTTCGTCGGGATCTGCGGCGTCCTCGGGGGCGCGATCGGGGACCAGGTCTACAAGCACCCCCTGGGCGGGCTGCTCTGCGGCCTGGGGGCGGGCCTCTGCTTCATTCTGCTGGAGCTCGCCTTCACGCGCCGCGTCGCGTCGGTGCTCTCGACGCTGATGATCGGCCTGCTGGTCGGCTGCCTCGTTTCCTACTTCATCAACATGACGCTGGACCTCGTGCTGCGCGACAGCGATCCGGTGCTCAAGCAGTACCGGAACATCTCGATCACGGTGGTCCTGAGCTTCCTCTCCATCCTGGTCATCCTCCACATGAAGGACGACTTCAAGTTCGTGATCCCCTTCGTGGAGCTCAAGCGCGAGTCGGGCGGCTCCAAGCCCGTGATCCTGGACACGAGCGCGATCATCGACGGCCGCATCGCCGACGTCATCGACACGAAGGTGATCGACACCCAGGTGATCGTCCCGCGCTTCGTGCTGATCGAGCTCCAGCAGGTGGCCGACTCGCAGGACAAGCTCAAGCGCAACCGCGGCCGCCGCGGGCTCGACATCCTCAACCGCCTGCGCAAGTCCAAGGGCGTCGAGGTCCACGAGGTCGAGCTGCCCGACATCCAGGGCGTGGACTCGAAGCTTGTGAAGCTGGCCAAGACGCTCGACGCGCGGATCGTGACGACGGACTTCAACCTCAACAAGGTCGCGCAGGTTCAGGGCGTGGAGGTCGTCAACGTGAACGACCTGGCCTCGGCGCTGCGGCCAGTGGTGCTCCAGGGCGAGAAGCTGACGATCAAGGTGATCCGCACCGGCGAGAGCGCGGGTCAGGGCGTGGGCTACCTGGACGACGGCACGATGGTGGTGGCCGAGGAGTGCGCGAACAGGATCGGCCAGGACGTGGAGCTCACGATCACGAACGTGCTGCAGACCTCCGCGGGCCGGCTCATCTTCGGGCGGCCTAATCAGGCCTGACCGTTCAGTCCCCGCCGCACCAGCTCGACCAGAAGCGCCACCAGCGATGGTACCGCTGGCCGTTGCCTTGCCACCACTCCCTGAAGTCGGCCCGTTTCTGTTCCCGCTCCAGGTCCAGGCCCGACGCGATGAACTGCCAGCGGCGCCCTCGGTCCGACATCTCGTCCCAGGCTCGATCAGTCCAGGGTCCCGGCCCGCCGAGACCCTGGAGGATCCGCTCCATCAGCCCTTCCTGGAATTCGGGGTTCCTGGATGTTTCGAGCGCCTGCACCAAAGCGGGCAGGGCGCGGCAGCCGGCGGCATAAGGCAACTGGGAGTCTTCCCGGGAAATTCCGTACTCGATCATCCCGAACGTGCCGCGGGTGATCGCGGCCCGCTTCTCCCAATGGCGAACCGCCCGGTTGATGCGGATCTGCCAGTAGAGGATGCCGCCGCCCCAGCTCAAGGCTGCTACCGTGACGAAGATGACCCCCGACCAGAGGAGGGCCTTCGTGGCGGACTTCATAGGGTTACCGAGCGCCGCAGTTCGACGACCAGACGCGCCAGGTCTGGTGGTATTTGCGGCCCGACTCCCTCCACCAGGACCGGATTTTCTCGAGCTTCTCTTGCCGCTTCGGGGCCGAGTCGTTGGGCTCGAACCGATTCTCGGAGAGGAAGTCGAGGGTGGCGGAGTTCTCCGGATCCGATCTGTGCCCGGGGAGAGTGTTGCCCAGGATCTGCCAGAAGGCATCCCACATGAAGAGAGAGTTGTTGGGGGTACTCAGCGCGCCGACGAGGTAGGGCAGACTCCGGCAGCCCGCCGATCGCAGAACGTCGAACGCTCCCAAATTCTCCTCATTGCCGACGCTGGTTCCAATCACCGGCGCAGTCTGCGTCTCGAGCGTCCGGATCGCCCCGAGGATCCTGATGTGCCAGTACAGGTAGGTGCCGGTCCAGGCCAGGGCGCCCAGGATTACCGCGGCGGCGAGGAATTTGGCGGCCGTCTTCACGACTTCAGTCTACCTCTAATTCAGCGGGCAACACGAGGACCAGACGCGCCACCATTGGTGATAGCGGGAGCCCGACTTCTTCCACCAGGACCGGATCCATTCGGCCCGCGCTGCCCGCTTTCGAGGCGAAAAGTCGGGATCGACCCGGCATTCCTCCAGGTAGTTGCTCGCTTCCACACACTCCTGGTCGTTCAGCCGCTGCGGGTGGAGGGAGTTCTGGATGAAGGCTTTGTGCAAGGCCACCCAGATTTCGGGCTGCTCCCGGGCGGGGTCCAGGGCGGCGACCAGGTAGGACAGGCTCCGGCAGCCTCCTGAGGCGAGCTGCCGGACCGCCCCGTCTCGATGCGAGGACACGGGTTGATCCTCCAGGACCCGGATCGCCGAGCGGATTCTGAAATGCCAGTAGAGGAAGGTGCCGGTCCAGGCCAGGAGCGCGAGGACGAGCGCGACGCCGATGGTCTTCGCGAAGCCCTTGGCCACGCCCTTCATGACTACAGTCTACCGTTACTTCAGGCAGCAGCGGCCGTCCGCGGACCAGATCCGCCACCCGTGATGGCATTGATCGCGGTGGTCCCGCCACCAGGTCTTGAGCCGGGCACACTTCGCTTCCCGCTCGGCGGGCGTGTCTTTGGGATCGAGATCCCATGCCTCATAGCGCTCCGTGCGGATTCGAACGGCCTCGGCGCTGAAGGGAGGGGGGCCGGCCAGGATCCGGATGATCAGGTCGACCAAGCCTGATTGGAACTCGGGCTCGCCGTCGCGATCGAGCGCGTTCACCAGATAGGGCAGGGCGCGGCAGCCCGCGTTCTCGACGGTCTCGATGGCCCGTCGCCAGCGGTGTCGGAGAATCCAGCTCGGCGCGTCCCGCTCCCAGGCCCGGAGCGCCCACGTGATTCGGACATGCCAGTAGACGAGTCCGCCCGCCCAGATCGAGCCGAGGAGCGTCCCCGCGATGGCGAGGGCCAGGAGCAAGGCCTTGAGGGGAGTTCTCATGACCGTTCACGTCATGAACGGTCGGAAGTTCTCGAAGGTTCAGGCCGCGGAATCGGAAACAATTTCCGACTCCGCTTCTCATCGGCCGCGCTCCCGCTGGGGACAGGCGTTGGCACGCGGGTTGCTTTATCCGCGCCTGCATGGAACTGGAACACGCGATCGCGGCGGAAATGGGACGGATGATCGTCGTCGCCGACGCCGCCGCACGCGAGATCGCCGCGAACCGCCCCTGGTGGGTCGGCGCCCTCGCCTTCCTGCGGCAGGTGGTGCTGTAATGTCGACCTTCGGCCTCGAGATCTCCCGCCGCGGCGCGCTCGCCCAGTCGGCCCGGCTCGAGATCATCGCCCACAACCTCGCGAATGCGGCGACCGTCGGCTTCCGCCGCGAGATGATCGGCTTCCGCGCGAATCTTCAGGCCGCCATCGCGACCGACCCGCGGCCCGGCGACCTGGACGTCACCCGCCGCCCGCTCGACCTCGCGATCCTCGGCCCCGGCTACTTCACGGTCCGCGACCTGGAGACCGGCGCCGACTGCTACACCCGCGCGGGCAATTTCAGCATCGACAGCTCGGGGCGTCTCGTCACGGCCGACGGGCGCTGCCAGGCCGTCGCCTCGGACGGGCGCGAAATCGCGCTCGACCCGGCGGCGCAGGGCAGCCTCCGCGTCGGCGAAGACGGGACGCTCTTTCAGGGAGAAGTGGGATACGGACAGTTGGGGGTGGTGGAGTTCGAGGACGTCGCCCGCCTGGCCAGGCGGGGGGACAACCTCGTCGAGAACCGGGGCAGCGCGCTCGGCGGCGCCCCCGGCAGCCGGATCCAGCAGGGGACTCTCGAGCGGTCCTCCGTCGATCCGGTCCTCGAATCGGCCGAGATGGTCCGGGCCCTCCGTGCGCTCGAGGCGAACCTCCAGATGCTGCGCATCCAGGATGCGACCCTCGAGCGCACGGTGAACGAGCTCGCCCGTCCGGCGAAGTAGGAGACCCTCATGAGCCTCCGCGCGCTCAACATCGCCGCCTCCGGCGGCCGCGCCCTCCTGCAGCAGATCGACCTGATCGCCGGGAACCTCGCGAACGCGAACACCGTGGGCTTCAAGCGTTCGCGCGCCAACCTCGCCGAGATCGCGGACCGCGGCGGCGTCCGGCTCCAGTCGACCGAGAAGCTTTTCGAGGCGGGCAGGCTCCAGGCGACGCAGCGAGAGCTCGACCTCGCGATCGAGGGCGAGGGCTTCCTCCGCGTCCTCCTTCCCGACCAGAGCGTCGCCTACACCCGCGCCGGCAATTTGCGCCTCGACGAGGAGGGCAACCTGATGACCTCGGACGGCCACTTAGTCGACCCGCCCATCATGGTCCCTTCGGGATTCACCCGCCTCGTGATCGATCCCTCCGGCCTCGTCCAGGGCTTCGACGGCAGCGAGCTTCAGCCGCTCGGCCAGATCGAGCTCTCCCGCTTCGCCAATCCTTCGGGCCTCGACACGGCGGGGGCCAACCTCTTCCGCCAGACCGAGGCGGCCGGCGAGCGGCTCGACGGCCTCCCCGGCGAGGGGCTCGGCGTGATCCGCCAGGGACACCTCGAGCAGTCCAACGTCGACCCGATGCGGGAGCTGGCCGATCTCATTCAGCTCCAGCGCGCCTTCGAGCTCAATTCCCGGGTCATCCAGGCGGTCGACGACATCCTCCAGAACGTGAACAACCTCCGGAGGAAGTCGTGAGTCTCGCCCTCACTCTTCTGATGGTTCTGGGCAGCGAGACCATCGCTCTCAAGGAGAAGGCGAGCGTCAGCGGTCGCTGGGTCCGCGTCATCGACCTGCTCGACGAAACCACCGACAACGCGGCGCGCCTCAAGATCGCCGACCTGTATCTCGGCCGCGCCCCCGAAGAGGGGAAGACCCGGACCATCACGGTCGACGAGATCCGCCGCGAGATGGAGCGGCGCGGCCTCGACCCCGCGGCCTTCGCCTGGAGGGGCGACCGCGTGGAGGTGTCGACGGGTTCCGCGGCCCTGTCGGAGTCGCTCCGCAGCGCGGTCGCGTTCGAGATCAAGCGCCACCTGATGGAGCGCGAAGCCGGGCTCCGTTCCGACGAAGTGTCCGTCCGCGTCGTCCAAATGCAGCCGGCCTCCTGCCCCGAAGGGGTCGAAGTCGCCGAGATCAAGCCGCGCGGTGCCGGCTACGTCGCGTCGCTTTCGAACGGGACCAAGGTCGACGTCGTGGCCCGCATCTTCCGCGTCCGCGACGTCGTCTTCGCGGTGCGCGATCTCGTGCCGGGGCGGGCCATCGACCGGGCCGACCTGGAGATCAAGCGGGTCGAGATGGCGGAGGACGAGCGTCCCTCCGAGCCGGGCTCGCTGATCGGCGCCGTCCCCGCGACGCGCATCCGCCAGGGCGCGGCCGTCACGGTCGCCGACCTGCGGCTCAAGTCCGTCCTGAAGAAGGGTGACGTGGTCCGCGCCGTCTCCTCCGGCTACGAGGTGGATGCCCGCGCGCTGGAAGACGGCGCGCCGGGCCAGGAGATCTCGCTCGAATTCGTCTCGTCCCGCAACCGGCTGCGCGCGAAGGTCGCGAGCGGCTCGCGGGTCGACGTCGTGGAGGCCGCCCGATGACCTCGATGATGCTGCTGCTGGCGCTGACGCAGTCGCTCCTCCAGGACGACGCCTCGCCCTACGATCCGCCGAAGAAGCCGGCGCTCCGGAAGCACGACCACGTGAAGATCGAGTTCGCCGCGCCCGCGAAGGCGCCTGCCGAAGCGAAGCCCCGCTGGGACCGCGAGCTGCGCCAGTGGGTCCGCTTCGACAACAAGGACGCCGCCGCGAACGCCGCGACCGTGATGGCCGAGGTGCTCGACATCCGGCCCAACGGCACGCTCGTGCTCCAGGCGATCAAGCGGCGCACGGTGAACGGGGTCGAGGAGCTGCTCAAGCTCACGGGCGAAGCCGCCCCGGCCAACGTGAACGCCGGCCGGGTCTCCGCCGAGCACGTGCTGAACCTGAGCGTCGTCATCGAAGGCCCGGTCGGCCGGGCCTCCTGGCTTCCCGGCGCGAGTGTCCCGGGGGATTGCGCCCTCGCGCCTTACCAGACATGCAGGGATGTCCGCCTCCCGGCGGAAGTCCTTTCATAACCCCTCTCCGGAGCCCTGGGACGGGCGGGCCTCCTGGCCCGCCCGTTCCCGGGAACTTAACGTGAGGAACGCGCCATGATGAAGACCCTGGTCGCGCTCGCCGCCCTCGCCGCGGCCCCCTCCGCCGCCCAGGCGCAGGTCGTCAAGGACTTCGCCGACGTCGAAGGCGCGCGCGCCAACAAGATCCGCGGCTACGGCATCGTCACCGGCCTCAACGGCGCCGGCGACAGCCCCCGGGGCGAGTCCGCCCGGGTGCTCCGCGCGATGCTCCAGAACCTCGTCGCCCCCGACGTCGCCGTCCAGGAGATCACGGCGCGCAACGCCGCGCTCGTCCTCGTCGCCGCCGAGCTCGCCCCCTTCCAGAAGGAGGGGACCCGCCTCGACGTCAGCGTTTCCGCCGTGGGCGACGCCAAGTCGCTGCAGGGCGGCGAACTCCAGATCAGCGACCTGCGCGGCCCCCAGGGCCGGCGGGACCCCGCCATCTACGCCCTGGCGTCGGGCCGGGTCATCGTCCAGGGCGATCCCAAGCGCGGCAACCTGACGGTCGGGACGATCCCGGCCGGAGCCATCGTCGAGAAGCCGCTCGCCCACGCGTTCATCAAGGAGAAGTCGGGCCGGAAGCTGTTCAACCTGGTCCTGAAGAAGCCCGACCTGACGGAGGCCAGCCAGCTGACCTTCCAGATCAACGCGGGCGCCCTCACCGGCTCCGGCGGCCGGCGCGACGTCGCCTCCGCCGTCGACGGCGGCCTCATCGAGGTGCGGATCCCGACCGTCGCGGAATACCGCGAGGTGACCGGCGTCGCGCCCTCGGTGGACTACGAGCAGGAGCCGGTTCGCTGGCTCGAGGTGATCCTGAACCAGCCGGTGACCTTCTACCGCAGCGAGACGGCGTCGGTCGTGATCAACGAGGCGACGAAGGCGGTCTCCTGGACGGGCGAAGTGCGGCTCCGCTCCGGCAGCGTGATCCTGCCCGCGCCGACGCCCGGCACGCGGCCCGGCCTCTTCCACGCCCGGGAGGGGCAGACGCTTTCCGAGTTCATGGACAAGTGCGGGCCGGCGCTCACGGACCAGCAGCTCGTGGACGTCGTCAAGGCCCTGCACGCCGCCGGCCTCATCAAGGCCGAGGTCAAGGCGCAGTAGTTTCCCGCGAATTCCCCTTTCAGCTCAAGTTGTCCGTCCCTTGCCGTCGATAGTGCTTGCGGTTCTCGTGGGGAATCCGGAGCGCAGCCCATCCGGGGGATCGGTTGGGTGCGCCGGCGGGAGAGAGCGGCGCGGCACAGGCGCGAGCG
>JACQFK010000618.1 GCA_016200125.1 Planctomycetota bacterium | reverse complement strand
GCCGTGGTGCTCGGCGCCCTCGCCCCGGTCGTCTGGCTCCTGAGCGTCTCCCTGCCCTTCTCCGAGGGGCTCCGGAGCCCCGAGGCCCGGCGGGGCTACAAGATCCTGATCCTCCTTCTCTCCGGATCGGTGGCGGCGGGAGGGCTCTGCGGCGTGCTGCGCCTGCACTCCCGCCTCCACTCAGTCCGTCTCACGGCCGCCTGGGTCCTGATCTACCAGTTCGTCGGCGCCC
This sequence comes from Planctomycetota bacterium, assembly GCA_016200125.1. Next base: position 5,165 of record JACQFK010000618.1, on the reverse strand, counting down.
AGATGGCCTGGCTGCTCAAGCCCTGGGTGAGCCACACGGGGCTCGACGACCGCTTCCTACCCCTCCGCGAGAATCTCCACGGGAACTTCTACGAGTCGGTTTATCACACGGCGCTCGGACTCTTTCGGTGAGGGGGGAAGCATGACCATTCTCGAAAAACTCGCGCAGGACGAATTCGACTCCGACGGCCTGGGCCGCGGCGTGCTCGGGAGCTTCTCGGTCGTGGCGGCGGTCCTCCGCGCCCCGGGAGCCTTCATCCGCGATCTCCGGATCGAACGGAATCTCGCCGGCTACTCGGGCAGCCTGATCCTGACCACGATCCTCTTCAGCGCCGCCTACGGGGCGATCCTCGGGATGTTCCAGCCGGGGCTCCAGACGATCTTCGCGGCGGCGAAGCTGCCGCTCGTGGTGCTGGGCACCGCGCTCCTCTGCACGCCCACGTTCTATGTCTTCAACGGCATCCTCGGCTCGAAGTTCACGTTCCGGCAGACGCTGGCCGCCGTGCTCTGGCTCTCCGCGGCGGTCGCCCTGGTCCTCGTCGCGTTTGCGCCGATCTCCTGGTTCTTCACGGTGTCCACGCGCGGCGCGGGCTTCCTGACCTTCCTCCACGTCTTCGTGTTCTTCATCGCGTCGGTCTACGGGATCCATTCGCTCAACACCGCCCGGAAGTACCTGGACCACCTCGAGACCCGCCACACGCCGATTCACGGCGCCTTCCTCCTGCTCTGGTTCGTCATCGTCCTCTTCGTCGCGCTCCAGATGGCCTACTACCTCCGGCCCTTCCTCGAGCCGCTGCCCGACCACCGCTTCTTCCTGGGCGAGCGCGGGCTCTTCCTCGAGGCGCTCGGCCGGTGAGAATCCTGCTGATCAACGTCCCTCACCCGGCGATCGGGAGCCGCATCCCCGACGACCACCTGCCGCCCCTCGGGCTGCTGGCGGTCGGCGGTCCGCTGATCGACGACGGCCACGAGGTCCGGCTCCTGGATGCCGATCTCGAGGCCGGACGGAAGACGACCTTCTCCGCGGCGAAGATCGCCGCCCAGGCCGCCGCCTTCGAGCCCGAGGTCGTGCTGTTCGGCCACTCCGGGTCCACCTCGGGCCATCCCATCGTGGCCGAGATCAGCCGCGCGGTCCGCGACCGGCTCCCGGACGCGACGATCGTCTACGGCGGCGTCTTCCCCACCTACCACTGGCGCGAGGTGCTCGACGCGGAGCCGCAGATCGACGTGGTCGTCCGCGGCGAGGGCGAGGAGACGGGCGTCCGGCTCCTCCGCGCGCTCCGCGACGGCGACGATCTCGGCGGCGTGGCGGGGCTCGCGTTCCGGGTCGACGGACAGGCCGTCACGACGACCCCCGCCCGGGTGATCGCCGACCTCGACCCCTATCGCGTGGGCTGGGAGCTGATCGACTTCCGCCGCTACAGCTACTGGGGCGGGATGCGCGCGGCGGTCGTCCAGTTCTCCCGCGGCTGCCCCCATCCCTGCACCTACTGCGGCCAGCGGGGCTTCTGGACCCGCTGGCGCCACCGCGATCCCGTCAAGTTCGCCGCCGAGCTCGCCCGCCTGCACCGCGAGCAGGGCGTCGAGCTTTTCAATTTCGCCGACGAGAACCCCACCGTCGACCGCGAGGCCTGGAGGCAGTTCCTCGAGGCGCTGATCGCCGAGAAGGTCCCGGTCACGCTCGTGGGATCGACCCGGGCCGACGACATCGTCCGCGACGCCGACCTCCTCCCGCTCTACCGCAAGGCGGGCTGGGTGCGCTTCCTGCTCGGGATGGAGAACACCGACGAGGACACGCTCAAGCTGATCCGCAAAGGCGGCTCCACGACCAAGGACCGCGAGGCGATCCGGCTGCTGCGGAAGAACGGGATCCTCTCGATGGCCACCTGGGTGGCGGGCTTCGAGGAGGACGACGACCGCGACTTCCGGCGGGGGCTGAAGCAGCTGCTCACCTATGATCCCGACCAGATCCAGGCGCTCTACGTGACGCCGCACCGCTGGACGCCCTACTTCCGGACCGCGGCCGGCCGCCGGGTGATCCAGACGGACGCGCGCCGCTGGGACTACAAGCACCAGGTGCTCTCGACGCGGCACCTGCCGCCCTGGCGCGTGTTCCTCTGGGTGAAGCTCATCGAGGCCCTCGTGCAGCTGCGCCCGAAGGCGCTCTGGCGCACGATCCTCCAGCCCGATGCCCGACTGCGCCACGCGATGCGCTGGTACACCCGCATGGGCCGACGGGTCTGGTTCTTCGAGCTCCGGAACTTCTTCTTCCGCGACCGGCGCACGTCGCGGGGCCCCACCCTCGAGGAGTTCTGGGGCCGCCCCCAGGACGCCGAAGAGCGCTCCATGACGCTGGGGCGTTCCAACGTCGTTGGAATGGCAGCCGTTGGACGTTGAGATCGTCGGGGCGGGCTTCGCGGGGCTCGCCTGCGCCCAGGCCTGCGCGGTCCGCGGCCTCCGCGTGCGGGTCCTCGACCGCAAGCGGGAGCCGGGCAGCGCTCCGCACACGACGGGCCTCCTGGTCAAGGAGGTCGCGGATGAGTGGGACGTCCCCCGAGCGATCACCCGGAAGATCCGGGGCGTGCGGCTCTATTCTCCTTCCCACCGCTGGATCGACCTGCAGGCGCCCGGGTATTTCTTTCTCGCGACCGACACGCCGGCCCTCCTCCGCTGGCTGGCGCAGAGAGCCGCCGACGCCGGCGCGGAACTCCGCTGGAACGCCGACTACCGCGGGGAGCGCGAGGGCCGGATCCTGGTCGGCGCCGACGGCCCGCGCTCCCTCGTGGCGCGCCTCCACGGCCTGGGGGTGAATGACCAGTTCCTGACCGGCGTCGAGGCGGAATTCGACGGAGTGGCGGGCGTCGATCCGGACCGGCTCCACGTGTTCCTCGACTCGGAGCTCGCGCCGGGCTACATCGGCTGGGTCGTTCCCGGGATGGGGATGACGCAGGTCGGCCTCGCCTGTCGCCGGCCCCGGCGCCTGGATCTCTTCGTCGACCGGCTCCGGGGCCTCTTCGATTTCAGCCGCGCCCGCCGCATCGGGGTCCGCGGCGGCCTGATCCCCGTGGGCGGCCGCGTGTCGCCCTTCGCCGCGTCGACCGTGGTATTGGTCGGCGACGCCGCCGGTCTCGTCTCGCCCCTCACCGCGGGCGGCATCCACACGGCGCTCGACTCCGGCCGCCGCGCGGGGCTCGCGATCGCGGAGCATCTGCTGGACGGCGGCCGGCCGCTTCCCCGGCTCCTGGCGGACGCCTATCCGAGCTTTTTCTGGAAGCGCTGGCTGCGCCGCGCGATCGACCTGCGCCCGCCGAACTCGTGGATCGACGCCGCCCTCTCAAACCCGCTGTTCCGGTCGCTCGCCCGGACCCTGTTCTTCCACCGCCGCGGTCTGCGATTCCTGAAGTCGCCGGCCCCGGTCGAACGTCCAAGGGGGCATGAGGCTTCGCCTGTCTCCGCTCCTGTTCCTTCTGCTGGGCTGCGCTCCGGCGGAGACTCCGCTTGAAGTGAGGCTGCTCCCGCGCATCGGCGGTCGCCAGTCGGCGATCCTTTACTACGAGCTCGATCTCGCGACGGGCTCCGTCGCGGAGTTGGCGTCCGCTCCTCCCGGAGTCTCCTTTCCTTCGTACGAGACCTCCTCTCCCGAGGAGCTGGGCGCGAAGATCGAGCCCCGATTGCAGGAGGACGTCAAGGAGGGGGACGGCGTCGACCACAATCACTGGTCGGCGGCCTTGAGGAGTTGCGAGCTCTGGGCGTCCAGTTCCTGGATCCGGGGAGAGGATTTCCGGCCGAAGCTCCACGCGGTCGATCTCGAGACCCGACAGTTCCGCTGGAGCCTCGACAGCGGGCCCCTGGCTCAAGCCTCAGTGAACTGGCCCTGCTGGGTCGTGCAGCCCGACGAATCCTGCTTCTATCTGAAGTCCAAGGAGCAGCTCATCAAGGCCGATCCAAAGACAGGCCGGGTGCTCTGGAGCCGGCCCGCCTCGGGGCAATCCCGCTGCCTCCTGCAGAAGGACCGGCTCCTGGATCCCTGGATCGAAGTGGAGCAGCCGCAGGACTTCAACACGGTGACGACCGTGAAGATCGTGGTCCGCGATCCGGCCACGGGCGTTTGCCGTTCGACGCTTCCCCTCCGGCACTTCGAAGGCTTCCACGACATGGTCATCGTCGCGATGGCGCTTCGCGGCGATCTCCTGCAGCTCCGCCTTCAGTTCATCGTCCACGATTAGGGAGTGAATTCCAACGTCGTCGGAATGGCAGCAGTTGGCGGTACAATCCCTTGCGTGGGGAAATCTTGGAAGTACCAGCTCGCCATCCAGTTTCCGATCGCTACTGTGGGAGATTTCGACCGCATGGTCGAAGCTGAGGCCAAGATTTCGGAGGCCTTGAACGGCATCGCCGAAGTCACTGGACACGATGCCGGCTCCGGTGAAGGCAATATCTTCCTTCACACGGACACGCCGCAGGTTGACCTCCAAACGGCCCTCCAGTGCCTGGAGGAACAGGTTCGAGATCAGGTGAAATCAGCCTATCGTGAGGTTGATGGAGAGGTCTACAGCATCCTCTGGCCCTCAGGCCTGAAGGAGTTCCGAATCCTTTAAGAAGCGTCCGGCCCCACGCTGAAGTACTCGGCCTGGGTGTGGTGGAAGACGAGCGCGGAGACCGAGGCCTCCGGGTCCATCATGTCGCCCTCGGTCAGCTGGACGCCGACCTCCTCGGGCTGGAGCAGCGCGAAGAGCTTGCGCTGGTCGGCGAGGTTCGGGCAGGCGGGATAGCCGAAGCTCACCCGCACGCCCTGGTACTTCGCCTTGAAGCGGTCGTTCATCGAAAGCCCGGGCGCGTCGGGGAAGCCCCACCAGGTGCGGAGGTCGCGGTGCAGCTTCTCGGCGTAGGCCTCCGCCGCCTCGATCGCCACCGCCTGCAGCGTATGCGAGAGCACGTACTCGCCCTTCTCTTTCAGCTCCTCCGCCCGCGCGCGGATCCCCTCGCCCGTCGTCGTCACGAAGAAGCAGACGTAGTCCATGCCGGCGCCGACCGGCCGCACGAAGTCGCTCAGGCACAACCCGTCGGCCTTCGGCTGGCGCGGGAAGTCGAAGCGCTCGATCTCCTTCCCCGCCGCGTCGTAGATCAGGAGCTTGTTCCCGTCGGAGTTCGCCTTGAAGTAGCGGT
>JACQFK010000628.1 GCA_016200125.1 Planctomycetota bacterium | reverse complement strand
CTTCGGCGTCGGCCTGGTCGATCCGGTCGACGACCTGAGGTCGAGCAACCCGCCGACGAACGCCGCGCTCTGGAAGGTTCTCAACCAGGAGTTCGTCGGGAGCGGCTTCAACCTGCGCCACGTGATGAAGCTGATCCTCACGTCGCGGGCCTACCAGCTCAGCTCGACGACGAGGCCGGAGAACGAGCAGGACCGGCGCCTCTACTCGCACTACTACGCCAAGCGCATGTCCGCCGAGGTGCTGCTCGACGCGATCAGCCAGGTGACCGGCGTCCCCGACGCCTTCCCCGGTTACCCGGTGGGGATCCGCGCGACGCAGCTACCCGATCCGGGCGTCGAGTCGCACTTCCTGAAGCTCTTCGGCCAGTCCGACCGGGTGACCGCCTGCGCCTGCGAGCGGAACGGCGACGTGACGCTCCCGCAGCTGCTGCACCTCCAGAACGGCGCGAGCGTGGTCGAGAAGATCAAGTCGGCCGACGGCCGCCTGTCGAAGCTGATCCAGGAGACGCCGGACGACGCGAAGCTCATCGAAACGCTCTTCCTGACGGTGATGGGCCGGCGTCCGCGGGAGTCGGAGTCGAAGACCGTTGCGAAGATGTTCGACGGCTCGGACCGCGCGGAAGTGATCCGGGATCTGTTCTGGGCGCTCGTGAACTCGAAGGAATTAGTCTTCAATCATTGAGGTGGCCATGTTCGACGTGCCGATGAGCCGCAAGATCCACGCCCACTGCGACGGCGTGGCGCGGCGCGACTTCCTCCGGATCGGCGCGCTGGCGCCGCTCGGCTTCTCGATGGGCCAGCTCCTCGCCGCGCCCAAGGCGCAGGCGGCGGAAGGGAAGGGGAAGGCGAAGTCGGTGATCCTCGTCTACCTGGGGGGCGGCCTGTCCCACCACGACAGCTTCGACATGAAGCCGGACGCCCCCTCGGAGATCCGGGGCAAGTACACGCCGATCAAGTCGAACGTCACGGGCCTCCACGTCTGCGAGCTGATGCCGCACATGGCGCAGACGATGGACAAGGTCGCGCTGATCCGCTCGGGCTCGCACAACAACGACCACCACGAGACGGCGACGAACTGGGTGCTGTCGGGCCGCTTCGGCTCGGCCTTCGGCGACTTTCCCGCGATGGGCGCGGTGACGGCGCACGAGACCGGCTTCCGGGGCGCTCTGCCGCCCTACGTCTCGATTCAGCGCAACCCCTCCTTCACCTGGGAGCTGGGCCGCAGCGCCTACCTCGGCGGCAAGTACGAGTCGTTCAAGGCGGGCGACCCGAACGCGCCCAACTACAAGGTCCGCGATCTGACGGCGGCGGAGGCGATCGACGCGAAGCGGGCGGAGCGGAGGAAGGAACTGCTGGAGTCCGTCGATTCCCTCAGCGCCAAGGTGAAGGGCGACGACCAGCTCGGCACCTTCGACGAGTTCCACCAGCGGGCGGCGGAAATGATCCTCTCGCCGCAGGCGCAGTCGGCCTTCGACCTCGAGCAGGAGAAGAAGGAGCTGCGCGACCGCTTCGGCCGGACGACCTTCGGCCAGAGCTGCCTGCTGGCGCGGCGGCTGGTGGAGCGGGGCGTGAAATTCGTGACCATCAACAGCGGCGGCTGGGACCATCACGCGAAGATCTGGGACGGCCTGGAGAAGATGCTGCCGGACTTCGACCGCGGCTTCTCGGCGCTCATCAAGGACCTGTCCGACCGGGGCCTGCTGAGCGAGACGCTGGTCGCCTGCTTCGGCGAGTTCGGCCGGACGCCGAAGATCAACAAGGACAATGGGCGCGACCACTTCGCGCCGGTGGCGTCGATGGTCTTCGCGGGCGCCGGCGTCCAGGGCGGCCGGGTGATCGGCGCGTCGGACCGGACGGGCACGGCGGTGACGGACCGCCCCGTGAAGCCGGCCGACGTGTGCGCGACGATCTACCACGCGCTGGGCATCGACCCTCACGGCTGGCTCAAGGCGCCGGACGGCCGCCCGATCGAGATCCTCGCCGAAGGCGATCCGGTCCAAGAGCTCTATGTCTAAGGTCGTCCTCGCGCTCCTCCTGCTCGCCTGCCTCCAGGACGACAAGAAGGGCCCTCCGCCGGATCCCAAGCCGCGGATTTCGATGGCGCTGCCGCTCAATCTCGCGCCGGGCGCCACGTCCAAGATCACGCTGCGCGGGCTCAATCTCGACCAGGCGACGGAGGTGAAGTTCGCGGAGCCCATCGAGGGCGGCTCGGTGGCGATCAAGGGGAAGGGCAAGGCGGAGATCCCCAAGGAGACGGACCCGGCGGTCTACGGCGACACGAAGGTGGATCTCGAGATCAAGCTGCCCGACGGGGTGGAGAAGCTGTCGCTCGTGGCGGTGAACGCCGCGGGGACGACGGCGCCGCACGAACTCGTGGTGCTGCCCAAGGACAAGGTCCTGCAGGAGAAGGAGCCCAACGGCGGCTTCGCGACGGCGCAGCCGGTCGAGGCGGGCCGGGTCGTGCAGGGCGCGGTTTCGCAGCCGATGGACGTGGACGTGTTCAAGATCGCGGGGAAGAAGGGCGAGACCTGGCGGATCGAGGTGGAGGCGCAGAGGCGCGGCTCGATCCTGGACCCGGTCCTGCAGGTGCACGATGCGGCGGCGCAGGTGCTGGCGGTGTCCGACGACTCCGAGTCCTCGCGCGACGCTTCGGTGAAGCTGACGCTGAAGGCCGACGGCCCCTGCTACATCACGGTGCTGGACGCCCACAACACGGGCGGCGCCACGCACGTCTACCTGCTGCGGATCGCCCGCGAGAACTGAGCGTCGATGGTCCCTCCCTCGTCTTCGCCGACGGCGTGAACGTGAACGTCGCTCCCTTGCCGGGCTCGCTCTCCGCCTTACTCCATCGGGAAGCCCGCGCCGTCGTCCGTCACCCAGCAGGTGTGGCACTCCGGCCCCGCCTCGCCGCCCACCTCGATGTGCGCCACGTCGAGGCGCCCCGTGTACTTCACGGCCTTGGCGATCAGGTTCGTCAGCGCCTGGCGCAGAAGGGCCAGGTCGCCGATCGCCGGGGGAAGCGCTCCCCGCGACGTCTCGATCCGCCGGCCCTCCGCGTCGAGAGCCTTCGAGTGGTCCTCCACCAGCATCCGGGAGAAGCCCTCGATCGCCCGCAGCGGCGCCCGGAGGTCGTGGGAGACCGAGGTGCTGAAGCCGTCGAGCTCCCAGCTCAGCCGCTCCAGGTCCAGCGGCGCCTCCCGGCGGATCCTCGCGATGTCCAGATGCGTCTTCACCCTCGCCGGCAGCTCCCGGGCGGAGAAGGGCTTCATGACGTGATCGTCGGCCCCCGCGTCCAGACCCTCGACCGGGGCGCGGAAGCCGGGCGCGTGCGTCGGGCTCATGGGATGCGGGCTACTCCCTGACGGGACGACCTCCGTCCCGATCCCTTATGCCCTCGGTCGCACGATGGGGGTGTCTGAGAGAAATTATACATGCCCCGGAAGAAGATCAATGATAATCGGAATACAGGGACAGGGAGGAACGGGATGCACCTGGAACACCGGCCGCCGGACACCAATCACGTCGTCGGACAACTGCTCGGCCTGCCCCCCGTGCCGCGCATCATCGCCGGATCCGTCTGCCTGGCGATCGGCGTGGTCGTAACGATCCAGCTCTGGGGCCGGGGCGTCGTGTTCGGGCTGACGATCTTCATCGGCGTGACGGGTCTCTTCCTCCTCCTCTCCGGGATCGCCGGGCTCCGCAGCCAGGCGAAGCGGAAGGCGCTCGTGGCCTCGATCCGGTCCCGGAAGGAGGAGCTTCTTCGCGCGATGCTGGAGGCGAAGAAGCTGGGCAGGAACCCCATCCGCCTGCTCAATGAAAAGGGCATCCACGACGTTCAGCAGCTCCGGGTTCTCGCGCTCCTGCATCGTCATCGAGCGGATGATCGCCTTCGCGTACTTGAGCTCGTTCTCGTCGATGTCGCCCGCCATCTGGCCGAGCTGGCCCGGCAGCATCTTCATCAGCGACTTGATCGGGCCCATCTTCTCCATCGACTCCAGCTGCTTCAGGAAGTCGTCGATGGTCAGCTCGTCCTTCCGGATCTTCTCCTGCAGCTTGCGCGCCTGCTCCTCGTCGATCGCCTCGCGCGCCTTCTCGACCAGGGTGACGACGTCGCCCATCCCCAGGATCCGGTCGGCCATGCGGTCGGGATGGAACTCCTCGAGCATCTCGATGCGCTCGCCCATGCCGATCCACTTGATGGGCTTCCCGACGATCGCCTTCACCGAGAGGGCCGCGCCGCCGCGGGCGTCGCCGTCGAGCTTGGTGAGGATGACGCCGTCGAGCGAGAGCTGCTTGTTGAACTCGTCGGCCGACTTCACGGCGTCCTGGCCGGTCATCGCGTCCACCACGAGGAAGGTCTGGTGGGGCTTGAGCTTCTGGTGGATCTCCTTGAGCTCGTCCATCATCTCGCGGTCGACGTGGAGGCGGCCCTGGGTGTCGAGGATGACGGCGTCGCAGCCGCTCTCGACGGCCTTCGCGATGCCGCGCTCGCAGATCTTGACGGGGCGGCCGCTCGGCTCGAAGTAGACCGGGATCTTGTTCTGCTCGCCCAGCGTCTTGAGCTGCTCGACGGCCGCGGGGCGGATCATGTCCGCCGCGATGAGCATCGGCTTGCGGCCGCGCTTCTGGAGGTACCTGCCCAGCTTGGCGGTCGTGGTCGTCTTGCCGGCGCCCTGGAGGCCGGCCATCATCAGGATGGTCGGGCCG
>JACQFK010000627.1 GCA_016200125.1 Planctomycetota bacterium | reverse complement strand
GGGACACGTCGCCTACGTGATGATGGTGAACCCCGAGCAGGGCCGGAAGCTCAAGGTGAAGCTGGACGCGCTTCTCGCCAGCGGGAAGTAGCCGCCCTCACTCCTTGCGCGCAGGACCCAGCAGATCGACCGACTTGAGCAGAACCTGGCTGCCTTCGCCCACCATCTCGATCGCGACGGGCCCTTCCCCGGCGCCGCTCTTCAGGTCCGCGATCCGGTCCCCGTTGAGGTGAACGACCGCGCGACCCTCATGGACCGAGACGATGAGATCGTTCCAGTCCTGCGCCTTCCCGCCGACCAGCCCGATCCGCGAGCCCGCCCGCCCGTCGGGCGTCGCCGCGCCGAAGCTGACGCCCGCCTTGCCCTCGACCTGGCGGAACACGACTCGCAGCGTGAACTCCGGCAGCGCGGCGGCCGTGGCGAGCGCTGCGTAGCCGCGCTTCTGGAGGCGTCCGGCCAGGCCGCCGTCCTGCAGCTTCCACTCCGCCTCCCCCACCGCCTTCCATCCGCCCAGGTCCTTGCCGTTCAGCAGCGGCTCCCACTTCCGCCGGCCCAGGTCCTTGATCCGGAAATTCTTCCATCGGACCTTCGTGTCCTTCCCCGAATGGACCTGGAGGGCGAGGATGCCGTCGAGATCCATCGAGTCGCGATGATCGACGATCGCCACGCCGTTCACCCAGGAGCGGAGGCGGTCGCCGATGCACTCCACCTTCAGCTGGTTCCAGTCGTCGGCCTTGAGCGCCCCGCGCGCCTCGGGCCGGAGCGGGACGTCCTGGAGGAGCTTGCGCCGCGCCTCGTCGTAGAGCCGGCCCGTGGAGGGCCGCGTCCGGTCCAGGTCGAACTGGTATCCCGTCATCAGATCCTTCGCGTCGATGCGGCTGCGCACCTGGATTCCGGAGTTCCCGTTGCCCTCGACCTTGGCGTCGCACTCCAGGATGAAATCGCCGTAGGTCTTCTCCGAGCAGAGCCACCCATAAGCCGTCGTCCCGGTCACGCCGAGGATCATCCCCTGGTCCACGCTCCACAGGCCCCCGCCGCGCGGCACCCAGCCGTTCAGGGTCTTGCCGTCGAAGAGCGAAGTCCAGCTCTCGTCGGCCTGGGGCGCCGCCGCCGCCGAGCAGCAGGTCATCGTGGCGCACAACAGGATCTGGAGCGTTCTCATGTCAAAGAGTCCTCGCCATGTTTCCGCCGTCGACCAGGAGGGTGCTGCCGGTGACGTAGCTGCCGGCCTCGCTCGCGAGCATCAGGGCGGGTCCGACGATCTCCTCGGGCCTCCCCCAGCGCCCGAACGCCGTCCGCGAGGCGAAGTGCTTCTTCTGTTCGTCGCTCAGCAGCTTGCCCGGGAGGTCCGTCAGGAAGGGCCCCGGGGCGATGCAGTTCACGGTCACGTTGGAGGGCCCCAGATCGAGCGCGCTCGCCCGGGCGAGCCCGGTGAGGGCGGCCTTCGTGGCGCAGTAGCTGTTGCGCCCCTCCTTGCCGCCGAGCCCGAGCACGGAGGAGATGTGGATGATGCGGCCCCACTTGCGCGCCTTCATCGGCGGGACGAGCGCGCGCGTGAGGCGCATCACGCTCGTCAGGTTCAGCAGCATCGTGGTATCCCAGGCCGCGTCGGTGACCTGGTCGATGGGCTGCGGGATGTTGGTCCCGGCGTTGTTCACCAGGATGTCCACCTGCCCGAGGCGCGACACGGCGGCCTGGGCCAGCGCGTCGACCTGCTTCAGGTCCGTCATGTCGCAGACCATCCACTCGACCTTCACCGCCAGCCCCTTGCGGATGTCGTCGGCGGCGGGGCGGAGCTCCTCCTCGTGCCGGCTCGTGATCATCACGTTCGCGCCCGCCTCGGCGAAGCCGCGGCCCATTGCCTTGCCCAGCCCCCGGCTGCCGCCGGTGATCAGGGCCGACTTGCCGGTCAGATCGAAGAGAGGGGAACCCATGCAGAAGCCTCCAAGCGAGATGGATACAATACAATTCCCGGTCAGGAAACGTCCACGCGATGCAGCGTTTCCTTCGAACGGTCGACCGAGAAACTCCGCGACAGGAACCTCTCGATCACCTCGAGATTCGTCGTCGAGTGGGAGGACAGCGGCGTCGTGACGAAGGACCCGCGGCCGGCGAGCGCGAGGGGAATGAGCAGCTGGTCGGCCAGGTGCTCGCCGACGGGCGCGCCGGAATCGAGGTAGCGCCGGACCTCCGCGCAGGCCCGCTCCGCCACGGTCTCCGCGCTCACCCGCTTCTCCCCGATGGAGGAGAAGACCTCGGTGACGTGTTCGGATTCGACCTCCACGATCAGGGCGTTGCCGGGTCCGACCGGATGGGGCTCCTCCAGGGCCTTCAGCCCGTTGCGGTCGAAGGAGAGCAGCGTCTCGACGACCTTCAGCTCGCGCTGGGCGATGCTCAGCGGGAGCGCGGAGACGATCGACCAGGCGCGCCCCGCCTTGAGGCGTCCCCGTTCGAGCAGGTCGAGGCCGGAAAGCTTCGGGCAGGGTTCGATCGCGACCGTGATCCGCCCCCCGCCCGCCGGATAGAACCCGCGGCGCTCCAGCTTGGCCGTCACCCGGGCGCCCATCCGCGCCAGCAGAGGCAGGAAGGCCCGCTCCAGGAACTCGAAGGGCGGCGCCCAGGCGTTGTGGGTCCCGCCCTCCAGCGTGAGCTGCGACGGCGCCGACGCGCCGAGCAGGGCGGGCAGAACCGTCTGCAGCACGAGCGTCGCGCTGCCGGCCGTCCCGACGGCGAAGCGGTAGAATCCCGGCGTCACGGGGCCGGGCTTGAAGCGGAGGACGCTCGATCCGACCGCCGCGCCCCGCACTTCCGCGCGTCCGACCTCCGCCGCCGCCAGCACGGCCGTGAGATGCTGGCGCTGGAGTCCCGGCCGGTCCCGTCCCGCGCGGATCCGGTCGATCGCGAAGGGCGTCCCGGTGAGCAGCGACAGGCCGAGCGCCGTCCGGAGGATCTGGCCCCCGCCCTCGCCCGCTGATCCGTCGAGCTCCAGCATCAGAAGCCCAGGGTGAGCGCCCAGGAGCGGACGGCGCCGCGGCGCCGGAAGAGCAGCTGGAGCGCGCGGCGGGGCCGGCCGCCGACCCGCGCATCCGGGACGAAGCCCAGGGAGATCCGCCCGCCCCTCATCGCAAAGCGCAGCCGGTTCAGCTCCGAGCGCGACCGGGGCAGACCGCGCGCCTCCAGATAGCGGCCGAACGCGGCCGCGTCCTCGGCGTGGCGCCGGTGTCCCCCGGGCCAGCAGAGCGCGGCATGCTCCCGGAACCGCGCGGCGGCTTCGCCGCCCAGCGCCGCGAGCGTGAGCGGCAGGAGCTTGCCGACCTCGTGGAGCCTCTTCTCGACCAGCATCTCCGCCTGGCGCTCGAGGCCGTCGACGTCGAGCGCGGAGATCTCGGCGGGATCGGCGTCGAGGCTCCGGGCCGCGGCGGCGGCGTCGCGGCGCAACTCCGCCCGCAGCGCGGGATCCGACAGCAGCCGGCCCAGGACGGTCGTGAGATCAGCCGGCATGGACCGCATCCAGCGACCGCAGCTCCGCGGCAAGCTC
>JACQFK010000626.1 GCA_016200125.1 Planctomycetota bacterium | reverse complement strand
TATTCGCGCGGCTACGTGGGCGTCCGGGGCTACCGCTAGGTGAGTTCAATAATCTCCTTGACCCCCGCCGGGCGGCGGGGCTAAGCTCCAGTCGATGAGCGCAAAGGACGCCAAGAAATCCGAGCGGTTCAAGATGACCTTCCCCGCGAAGATCGTGGGGGAACCCATCATGACGAAGCTCTCTCACGACTTCGGCGTCGCCTACAACATGATCCGCGGCCGCATCACCGACAAGGGCGCCTGGCTCGACGTGGAGCTCCTCGGCGCGAAGAAGAACATCGATCGCGCTCTCGAATTCCTCAAGGAGCGCGGCGTCACCATCGGCCCCCTCGAGAGCTGAATCCGCCTCAGGTCTGGATCACCTTCCTGGGCTTGAGGAGGCTCCCGGATTTCTCGCCGATCCCCACGAAGCGGGGGCCGCAGTAGACGCGGACGATCGGCTCCACTTCCCGGGCGACCGTGCGGCCGTTCTCGAAGTCGTGGAGCTCGCCGGTCGAGAGCCGCACCTCGGGGAGATGCATGACCCCGACGTCCATCGGCAGCAGGTCGGGGCCGGCGTCCTCCACGCGGAAGGGGCCGCAGGACGTGCGCCGCAGTTCGGTCACGTGGCCGCCCAGGTCGCGCGCGATCGAGCGGACGTAGAGGCCCGTGGAGCCCCGGATGCGGAAGCGCGCGCGGGGCAGATCGCAGGAGAGCAGCGCGAGCTCGTCCACGCGGACGCGGCGCTCCGGCGCCTCGACCTCGCGCCCCTTCCGGGCGTAGTCGTAGAGCTTCCGTCCCGCCACCTTCACCGCCGAGTAGCGCGGCGGCTTCTGGACGATCTCTCCGACGAGCTTCGACGCCGCCGCCTCGAGCTCCGCCCGCGGCGGGACGGGCCGCTCCTCGATCCGCGCGCCGTCGGCGTCGTCGGTCTCGGTCAGCATCCCGAGCTGGAACTCGGCCTCGTAGGTCTTGTCGTACTGCATGTACTCCAGGAGCCGCGTCGCCTTGCCGACGCCCAGCACGAGCAGGCCGGTCGCCAGGGGATCGAGCGTTCCGGCGTGGCCGACGCTCCGCTCCCCGAGGCCGCGGCGGACGGCGTCCACCATGTCGTGAGAGGTCTTTCCCCGGGGCTTGTCGACCAGTAGAATTCCGTCCATGCTTTACGTGCTCGCCACGCCGATCGGCAACCTGGAGGACCTCTCGGCTCGGGCGCTCCGCATCTTACGCGAAGCGGACGCGATTGTCAGCGAAGACACGCGCACCACGATGAAGCTGCTCTCGCGGCACGAGATCCGCAAGCCGCTCATCGCCTACTTCCAGCACAGCCCGCCCCGGCGCCTCGAGGAGATCCTGGAGCGGCTGAAGTCCGGCCAGTCGCTCGCGCTCGTCACCGAGTCGGGCACGCCGGCGGTCAGCGACCCGGGCGCGCGGCTCGTGGACGCCGCCTTCGCGGCGGGCATCAAGGTCGTCCCAGTCCCGGGGCCCTCCGCGGTGGCGGTCGCCGCGAGCGTGTCGGGCTTCGGCGCCGACGCCTTCCACTTCGCGGGCTTCCTGCCGCGGAAGCCCGGGAAACGGCGCCAGGCGCTCGAGGCGCTCGCCGCCCTGGCGGTCACGCTGATCGTGTTCGAATCGCCCTACCGCGTGGCGGCGACGCTCGGGGACATGCTGGCCGTCCTGGGCGACCGGAGGCTCACGGTCTGCCGGGAGCTGACGAAGCTGCACGAGGAGGTGTGGCGGACGACGCTGTCGAAGGCGCTGGAGCGCTACGGCCGGGAGGAGCCGCGCGGCGAGTTCACGCTCGCCGTCGAGGGCCTACAGGCCGAGCTCGAGTCCGACGAGGTAGGATAGGTTCACCGACACGCCCGACGAATTCCGGAAGTCCGTGCCCACGGCGTCGAAGACGATCCCGGTCTTGAGCCGCAGCATCTCCCAGAGCTTCGCCGTCACGCCGATCTCGCCCGAGAACGTGAAACCGGTGCTGCTCTTGAAGGCCGAGGAGTCCCACCAGCTCGGGCCGATCCCCAGGCCGCCGACGAACGCGAACTCGCGCGTCAGCGGGACGTGATAGGAGGCGCCGAAGAGCAGGGCCTGGGCGCGGATGTCCTCGCCGGGTGATCCGGTGTCGAACGCGTTGTAGCGGTAGGTCAGGTGGACGGTCAGGTGAGGGACGACCTCGACGCCCCAGCGGACGTAGTAGCCCAGGTGCGACTTGAGGCCGAGGCTGTTGTCGAAGTCGGTGTACATCGTCCCGACCTCGAACTGGCTGTGGCGGTAGACGAATTCCATGGGCGTCAGCGACGCCGTGTCGTCGGGACGCTGCCGCTCCAGCTCGACGTCCTGCCGGTCGCGCGGCGGATCCTCGTCCAGCGACATCCGCTTGGGAAGGCAGATCTCGTCGGCCCAGGCGGCGGCGGCGGACAGGACGAGGAACGGAAGCGCGAGCGCGAGGCGTTTCATCGGAACCATCCCTTCAGCTACTCACCCCAGTAGATCGGCCGGAACGGCTCAGGACTGAAGGGCCGCCGCGATCCGGTCGAAGGCGGGGTGGCGGAGGGCGCGGGCGGGGTCGCCGAGGAAGGGGATCTCGGCCAGGATCGGGACGCCCGTCTGGGCTTCGAGCGCGGCGGGGTTGAGCCGCTCGGCGAGGCCGCGTCGGGTCCGGACGGCGGCGTTGACCACCAGTCCCGCGATCTTCAGTCCATGGGATCGGGCGGCGTGGACGGTAAGCGCCGTGTGGTTGAGGGTCCCCAGGGAAGGGCGGGTCACGATCAGGAGGGGAAGCTTGAGGCGCCGGGCCAGGCCGGCGACCGTAAACCCGGTGACCAGAGGGACCAGGAGGCCTCCCACGCCTTCGACTATCATAGTGGAATGGCGTGCGCTCAGGATTCTCCAGGCGGACCAGACCCGGCGCAGCCGGATGGGCTTCCCCGCCGCTTCGGCGGCTATGGCGGGGGCGAGCGGGGGTTTGAGGCAGACGGGGTTGATCAGCTCGAGGGGGTCTTCCACGCCGGCGGCCCGCTGGAGAAACCGGGCGTCCTCTGAAACGAGCCTTCCCCGGACCGCTTGAGCCCCGGTGGCGAAGGGCTTCATCACCCCGACATCGGTGTGCCTGCGGACGAAGGCGGCGGCGATCCCCCCGGCGACGACGGTTTTCCCCACCCCCGTGTCCGTCCCCGTGACCAGAATTCCCCTCATCATCGATTGTTCACCCAGTGAACTGAACCGCAAACTGCAACGAAACAAGCCGTTTGATTCGTTTCATTGAAACGAAACAAACGGTTTGTTTCGTTGCATGCTGTCTAGTTTTTGGGCAGGGGCTACTCGGAAGTGTCGCCGCCCTCGGATTCTGAAGAATCGGCGGCATCATCGGCGCCGGGCGTCGCCTCGGCGGCCGCCTCGCCCTCCTGCTTGATGTCCTTGTACCACTCCTTGGGGAAGCGGCGGGTGTTCTTGCAGTCGGGGTAGCCGCTGCAGGCGATGAAGCCGCCCCGGCGGCCGTAGCGGATCCGGAACGGCTTGCCGCATTTCTCGCAGTCTTCCTTCCACTCCTTCGGGATCTCCAGCCGCTTGTTGCCCCGGGGGAGCGACCTCGTGCCGCGGCAGTCCGGGTAGCGCGTGCAGGCCAGGAAGCGCCCCAGCCGGCCCGACTTGATGACCATGGGCGCCTGGCACTGGTCGCACTTCTCGCCTTTGGCCTCCTCCGACGGCAGCGACTTGGTGTTCTTGCACTCCGGGAATCCCGCGCAGCCCAGGAAGCGGCCGTACTTGTTCCAGCGGACCATCATGGGCTTGCCGCACTTCGGGCAGACTTCGCCCGAGGCCTCCTGCCCCTTCTCGCTTTCCATCTCCTCCTTGGCCTTGTCCAGGTCCTGGACGAAATGGTCGTGGAAGGTCTTGAGGACCTCGGTCCATTTCCGCCCGCCGTCCTCGATGTCGTCGAGGTCCTTCTCCATGGCGGCGGTGAAGCCGGTGTTCATGATGTTGTCGAAATGCTTCACGAGCTTGTCGTTGATCAGCGTGCCGAGCTCCGTGGGGAAGAGCTTGCGCTCCTCGTTGCGAACGTAGCCGCGTTCCTGGATCGTGGAGATGATCGGCGCGTAGGTGCTGGGGCGGCCGATGCCGTGCCGCTCGAGGGCTTTCACGAGCGAGGCCTCCGTGAAGCGCGGCGGCGGCTCGGTGAAATGCTGCTCGTTCACGAGGTCCTTGAGCGCCGGGCGGTCCCCCGCCGCCAGCGGCGGCAGGATCTGCTCGTCCTTGCGGAGCGCGTGGCCGAGCAGCGCGGTGAAGCCGTCGAACTTGAGCTCGCGGCCCTTCGCGGCGAAGGTCGCCCGGCCGGCCTTGATCTCCGCCTCCGTCAGCAGGTACTGCGCCGGCTTCATCTGGGAGGCCACGAAGCGGCGCCAGATCAGGCGGTAGAGCCGGTACTGGTCCTCGGTCAGGTAGGACTTGATGTCGTCCGGCTTCTTCACCACGTAGGTGGGCCGGATCGCCTCGTGCGCCTCCTGGGCGCCCTTCCGCGCCGCGCGGACGATGGGCTTCTCCGGGATGTAGTTCGCGCCGAAATCCTTCGTGATCAGGCCCCGGACGTCGACGAGCGCCTCGTCGGCCACGCGGAACGAGTCGGTGCGCATGTAGGTGATGAGGCCGACCGCGCCCTCCTCCCCGATCTCCACGCCTTCGTAGAGCTGCTGGGCCACCATCATGGTCCGCTTCGCGGAGAAGTGGAGCTTGGTGGAGGCCTGCTGCTGCAGGAGGCTCGTCGTGAAGGGCGGCGGTGACTGCTCCGCCCGCTCCTTCTGTCGGACGTCGACGATCTCGTAGGCCTGGGTCCGGAGCTCCTCGACCAGCGACTTGGCCTGCGCCGCGCTCGAGATCTGGATCAGCGGCCGCTTCTCCGTGGAGTCGCCCGCCAGGCCGATCTCCTTGCCGTCGAGCCTCGTCAGCGTGGCCGAGAAGGCCGCGCCGTTCTTGTCGAGCTTCGCGATGATCGTCCAGTACTCCTCGGGCTTGAAGGCCTTGATCTCGCGCTCGCGCTCGACGATCAGGCGCACCGCGACCGACTGGACGCGGCCGGCGGAGAGGCCGCGGCCGACCTTCTTCCAGAGGAGCGGGGAGAGCTTGTAGCCCACGATGCGGTCCAGGAAGCGCCGCGCCTGCTGGGCATTGACGCGGGGCATCGAGATGTCGCCGGGATGCTTGAAGGCCTCGAGGACGCCGCGCTTGGTGATCTCGTTGAAGGTCACTCGCTTGGCCCGGTCGGGCGGGATCTTCAGGGCCTCGACGAGATGCCAGGCGATGGCCTCGCCCTCGCGGTCGGGGTCCGGAGCCAGGTAGACGGCCTCGGCGCTGCGCGTCGCCGCCCTCAGCTCCGAGACGATCTTGGTCTTCCCCTTGATGGTCTGGTAGGTCGGCTCGAAGCTGTTCTCCACGTTGATGCCGAACTTCCGCTCCGGCAGGTCGCGGACGTGGCCCATGCAGGCCTTCACCACGTAGCCGGTGCCGAGGATCTTGTTGATCGTCTTCGCCTTCGCGGGCGACTCGACGATGACGACGGGCTTGCCCTTGGGGCCCTTCTTGGAGGACTTCTTCTTCGGCTTCGCCTCGGGAGCGGCTTCCGCGCCGTCCTCCGGCGCGGCAACGACGGCAACGGGCTCGAGGTCTCCGGCTTTCTTCTTGCTGGGCTTTTTTCCGGCCATATCCGCGGGAATTATGGCGCGCCCTTCTTCGAAATGTCAAGGGCGCTCCCATTATGGGGAACTCCCGGGGGCTCCTTTCCCATCCGGAAGGGGAAATCCCAGCGGCGGATTTTCAGCAGCGCCAGGAAGATCTCGAGCGCGGTCCAGCCGAGGTTCACGAAAATGCTGTAGTGTCGGACGGTATGGGCCGGCAGGCCCAGGTCGTCCTCCCAGATCATCGACGTGAATTGCGTCACCCAGAGGACGAACATCCCGACCGCCTCCCACCACTCGAACTTCATGTTGAAGAGGAGCACCATGCAGAGCGCCGACTGCGAGGCGGTGAGGAGCACCTCCTCCTTCTGGTTCTCGGTGAAGACGATGGGCGCATTCCAGCGGCCCGACGACACCGAGTAGACGATCGGGATCATCGCCACGAGCATCGTCATCTGGTTGATGTTCGACGACAGGAAGTTCATGAGCCCCAGCTTGGCCTTGCCTTCCTTCATCGCCCAGCCGTAGGCGCTGACCTTCTCCGGGAACTCCGACATGAACGGCGCGATCCACTGGATGAAGAAGTAGCCGGAGATGCCCACCAGCGCGGCCAGCGCCTGGAGGCTGTTGACGAAGGGATGGACGCAAAGATAGAGGATCAGGCCGCCGCCGACGAAGATCGCCGCCACCCCCGCGATGCGCCAGATCCGTCCCCGCCGGAGGACCCGGCGGGCCACCCAGGGGAGATCCTCCACCTACTCGTCCTCCTCCTCGGGCGGCATCTTCAGAAGCAGCACCATGTACATCACGTAGAACCCGAGCAGGATGACGGAGTCCAGCAGGTCGAGGCGCCCGCGGTAGACGATGAAGAAGAAATAGATCGTCGGCGGGAAGAGCGACACGATCTCCACCGAGTGGAAGGGGTCGAGCGTGATCGCGCTCTCGACGTGCTCCTTCTTCCGCTGGGCGAACCAGCGGATGAAGAACACGGTCGGCATGCCGAAGCCCATGAGCAGGCGGATCGATCCCGTGAAATTGGCCGTGACGAGCTCGTTGCTGTAGTCCTTGGTGCCCCGGGCCGCGTTCCAGGCGATGTCGGCCTCGACGGCGAATTCGGGCAGCGTCTGGAGCCAGGCGAGCAGGGCCAGCGCGAGGCCCTGCGAGACCATGAACTGCATCGCCTCCGCGCCCCACGCGATCAGGAAGGCCGCGGCGACGATCAGGGGGGCGGACCAGAGGAACGCGTGCCAGGAGCCGCCGGACGTCGCCGCGGCGCCGGCCAGTCCCGCGCAGAGGACCGCCAGGAGGCGCATCATGAAGTCACGAATTCACCACAAAGGCCCCGGCGACACAAAGAAAATCTGTGGAAAGGACGAGCGACCGGGGCCGCCGTTGCGTCAGTGCGAGAACTTTTCGCGGAACTCCTGGCGCAGCGCCATCACCTCCGAGACGATGTCGTCGCGGAGCGAGATGAGCCGGCGGGTGACGTGGTCGGTGGCCTTCTCCGGGAAATGCCGGGCCGCGCGGATCTCGTGGAGGGACTGGAGCGCGAGGTGGGTGGCGCGCAGCGCCCGCTTCAGGTAGGCGATCGAGAAGCCGATCTCCGCCTCGTCGAGCCGCCCCACCCCCGCCGCGATCATCGCGCCGGTCATGTAGGAGTTCAGCACCAGCTCGTCGACGGGCTTCGGGTCGCGCTTCCGCCGCCGCGGCCGGTAGAGCCGCGAGACGCGGTGGACGTAGGTGCCGAAGCGGAGCGCCGCGCGGTAAAGCGGGTGGCGCTCGAAGTCCTGGAGCGCCTCGATCTCCGGCGCCGCCGGCTGGAGCTTCTTCAGCATCCGGCGCGTCTTCGGGCTGTTGAGGAACTTCTCGGCCTCGTACTCGTCCAGGGGACCGACCGGTTCGGGCATGGGGGCTAATAGATAGCGGCCCGGCTTTTGCGACACAAGCAAAATGTAGTAGAATCCGGCGTGCTCAAGGAATCATTGGCCCGCCTCGTCGCCGGCGCGGCCCTCTCCGCCGACGAGGCCGATGCCGCCACCGGCGAGATCATGGACGGCGCCGCCACGCCCGCCCAGATCGCCGCCTTCCTCACCGCGCTCAAGATGAAGGGCGAGACCGCCGACGAGATCGCCGGCTGCGCCCGCGCGATGCGCCGGCGCGCCGTCAAAGTGGACGCGGGGCCCGGCGTCGTGCTCGACACCTGCGGCACCGGGGGCGACGGCCTGGGGACCTTCAACATCTCCACGGTCGCCGCGATCGTCGCCGCCGCCTGCGGCGCGCGGGTCGCCAAGCACGGCAACCGGGCCGCGAGCTCGAAGTGCGGCAGCTCCGACCTGCTCGAGGCGCTCGGCGTGAAGATCGAGAACCCGAAGGAGAAGATCGAGAAGATCCTCCGCGAGGTCGGGATCGCCTACCTCCACGCGCCGAACTTCCATCCCGCGATGAAGCATGCCGGGCCGGTGCGCAGGGAGCTCGGCTTCCGCACGATCTTCAACCTCCTCGGCCCCCTCTGCAATCCCGCGGGGGCGACCGCGCAGGTCGTCGGCGTCTTTTCGCCCGCGCTGGTCCGCCCCATGGCGCAGGTGCTCCAGTCGCTCGGCTCCGTCCACGCCTTCACGTTCCACGGCCACGGGGGCCTCGATGAACTCTCGACCACCGGGGAGAACCGCGCGGTCGAATTGAAGGACGGTGCTCTCGCGGAGGTCGCGATCGGGCCCGCCGATGCCGGGGTCCCTGCGGCGGCCGCGGCCGACCTCGCGGGCGGCGACGTCGCGGCCAACGCGGCCATCGCGCGCGAGATCCTCGGCGGGAAGAAGGGGCCGAAGCGCGACATCGTCGTCCTCAACGCCGCCGTCGCGCTGGTCGCCGCGGGCCCGGCGAAGACGATCCGGGAGGGCGCCCAGAAGGCGGCTGAGGCGCTCGACTCCGGGGCGGCGAAGAGGAAGCTCGACCAGCTGGTCGCGGCGAGCCAGTAATGGCCCCGATCCTCGATCCCAAGTTCTGCTCGCGCTGCGGCGCGCCGATGAAGCGCGCGATTCCGCCGACCGACTCGCGCGAACGCCACGTCTGCACGAAGTGCGGCTGGGTGCACTATCTCGACCCCAAGGTCGCCTGCGGCACCATCTCGGAGATCGACGGCAGGTTCGCGCTGATCCAGCGCAACATCGATCCGCGCAAGGGCTTCTGGAGCTTCCCCTGCGGGTTCATGGAGATCGACGAGACGACCGAACAGGCGGCGCGGCGCGAAACCCGGGAGGAGACGGGGCTCGAGGTCGAGCTCGAGGGCCACCTGGGGACCTACTCCTATCCCGACAACTTCTACGGCGGGTCGATCGTCGTGGTCGTCTACCGGGCGCGCGTCCTGGGCGGCACGCTGAAGGCCGACGACGACTGCTGCGACGCGAAGCTCGTCGCCCCGGCGGAGATCCCCTGGTCCGAGCTCGCCTTCAAGTCCAGCATCTCCGCGCTCCACGACTGGCTGCGCCACAAGGGGATCGCCCCGCCCGGGTAGGACGCGGTCATTTGGCGGGCGTGATCGGGCCGACGTACTTCTTCGCCACGACCAGATTGCCCCACCAGACTTTGCTCGTGCCCTCCTCGGGCTTCGACATGTAGCGGTAGAGCCAGAGGGCGTTGACGTTGAGCTCGGGGACGTTCCTCCAGGCGAAACCCGGGAAGGGCTTGCCCCCCTGGTTGGGGACGCCCTTTCCCTTCTCGTAGTCGAACACGACGCCCTCCATCGTCACGCCGGGATGGAACTTGTCGTAGGTCCACGACCCGTTCGACGGGAAGCCCTTGCCGAGGTAGCTGGTGATCATGTCGCCCTTGCGGGTCAGCTTGCCGTCGAGCCAGTAGGCCTGCTCGCCGTTGCTGTCTCCGACGTCGTTCATCTTCACCATCACCTCGAGGCAGATCCACTTCTCGCGCTCGACGGGGCGGTCCGCCACGCCGTGCTCGAACGAGTTCCCCCAGGTCTGGCCCTTCGGAGGGCTGCCGCCCATCTCCTGCCAGTAGCTGTAGAAGGTCCAGGTCTTGAAGTCGCCCGGCTCGACCTGGGTGATCCAGCTCTGCGCGCCCTTGGGCCGCAGGCCCGCCCCGCCCATCGGCCAGCGGCTGGCGGGGTTGTAGCCCCAGAACGACGCCCCATAGTGGTGGATGGGCGCGTGCTCCTTGTTGAACTTCATGTAGAAGCGGAAGAAGAGCTGGTCGTAGCCGTAGCCGCCCTTGTCGTTCTTGATCCGGCGGTAGAAGCTGCCGCCGTCCTTGTAGCCGCCCGTCCCGCCGGCCACGCGCGTCAGGAGCAGGGACTGCTTCCCGGCGCTCCCCGGCGGCACGTCGTCGGACTTCGACATGATGGGCTTGCCCGCGACCTCCTCCCACTTGGCGCAGATGTCGTCGATCGAGCCTTCGAAGTTCTCGGCGAAGACGACGTCCGGGTCCTTCTCGATGCCCGCGTCGCCGGGATACTTCGAGGCGAGCCCCGTGCTGCCTTCCGCGAGGGCCGGGGTCGGCTTGGGCTCGACGGCCGTGCTGAGACCCGAGACCTGGCGGCCCGCCTGCGACTCCTGTGCGATCGCCGCGGCGGCGGCCGCGAGCACGACGGCAAGGATGGGGATGCGTTTCATGGCTCGACCCTCCACTATGGATCGAAAGCCGATTCCCCGGGCCTGTGGCTTCTAATCCGACTCGCACTCTCCGAGCAGCCGGCGGTAGACCTTGCGGGCGTGCTCGTAGGCGTCGATCGCATCCTGCTTCTCCGCGGGCGCGATGAGGCGCTCCTTCTGCGACCAGCACTGCTCCACGGACTTGAGGCACCACTCGACGCTCCGCTTCGACGCGCGGATGGGCTTGTCTCCCACGACCACGAACACCGGATTCGTGTGCGACGAGCCTAGGATGCGGAGTGCCACCCAACTGGACCGCTCGATCGGCACGAGCAGCTTCAGCTCCTTCACCGAACCATCCGCCACGATCGTCGACGAGCCGGCGGGATATCCGTTGACGATGATTTCGACCTTCACGTTGCGAGTCTCGTCGATGCGGGCACGCTCGATGTGCCAGAACGGCTTCAGCTCCGCGGCCCACTTGCTCCCCTTCCCCCCGGCGCGGCCGATCACGTCGGCGTAGGGCCGGATCGCCGGGTCGCGCTTCTCGGGGAGCATCGCCGACACCTTGGCCAGGACGGTCACCTTCTTCTCGGGCCCGTCGAGGCGGAGTTCGCTGCCCTTCGTTCCGACCTCGACGCCGCCCACCGAGAAGTCGATGAGGTGGCTCCGGCCGTCCGAGACGTAGTTGCGCCCCAGGCGGATGCCCTCGCACCACAGGTCGTAGTCGAGCTTCCCGTCGAGCTTGACGTAGGAGCGGCCCAGGCCGACCCGTTCGCCGTAGATGCAGGGGAAGTCGGTCTCGCCGCTGATCCGCGTGCGGAAGCCGGCGTTGAGCGTGTGGTACCAGATGTTGTGCTCCCAGACGTAGGGCGTGTCGCCGTGGGAGAGGAAGTCGACGGCCGGCACGGGCTTCCCGTCGGGGCCGGGGACCTCGTGGGTCACGTCGACGATGTATTCGATCGCGCCGATCGAGTCGAAAGGCGGCACCTCGTAGGTGGGCAGCTGCTCGGTCTGGACCCCGAGCCCCCAGCCCGAGTGGGCGGGGCCGCAGACGGCGCCCTGCCTCTTCGCCCACTTGAGCGTGTTCAGGCAGAGCGTGGGCCAGTGGGTCTTCGACTCGCCGCCCGGATACATCTGGTCCTTGAGCCGGAGCAGGCAGAGGTGGCCCGACTGGTGCGAGCCGAAGCCGGACACCTCGACGTCGTAGCGGATGAGGTAGGGATAGGTCGACACCTTGTGGGTCTTTCCCGTGAAGAACTGCTTCTGGAAGTCGAAGCCCGGCCCCCAGGTCAGCGTAGCACCGACCTTGAGATCCTCGCCCAGGATGTGCTTGAGCATGTCTGGCGGGAAGACGCCCTCCTCGGGCCTCTCGTAGTGCGCGCAGCCGGAGGCGTGGATGTGATGATCCCCCGACCACCAGCCGAGCTTCGACGGATCGGTCCAGCGGCGCAGGGAGAACTCCGCGGTCGCGGGGTCGGCGCCGATCGTGATCGTCCGGGTCTCCGGAAGATATTCCGGACCGCGGGCGCATTCGACCGTGTAGGTCCCCTTCGGCAGGCGGATCGATTCCCCGTCGCCGCGGTAGACCTGGGGGTGAAAGGCGAAGTCGGGGCGGCGCCGCTTGGCCTGCGAGGGATAGACGCGGCCCTGCGGGTCCTTGATGAGGAATCCCGCCGTGGTGGGCGTCTCGTCCGTGTCCTTCACGCGAAACGTGAGCGGGACCGAAGCGGCGGCCTCGAAGGTGAGCGTCACGTCGTTCCGGAAGCCGAGATCCTGGGACCCCTGGCCCACGTCGAAGGACATCACCGCGGCGCGCTTGCCGGCGTCACGGCTGTAGATCTGGATGATGCGGTACTCGAGGCGGATGCCGGCGAGCGTCTTCTGGAGGGGCCGGTCGTCGAACATCTTGAGCTCCATCCAGCGGTCCTCGATCTGCTCCTTCGGCGAGTTGAACATCGAGAGCGCCTGGGGGCTTGTCGCCCGCAGGGGCGTCGTGACCCCGGCCTCGTTGTGGACCTTGACCAGGAACTGGCTCCAGCCCTGCTCCATGAGCTTCCGCGCCGCGGGGCCGGGCTCGACCTTGACGCGCGACTCGGGATTGATGTGGACGCCGGCGAGGCAGAGCGGATCGAGCGCCTCCTGGATGCCGCGCAGCGACTTCTCGCCGTCCGCCTCCTTGAGGGCGGCCTCGAGCTTCTCCGCCGACGGCCCCACCACCGGCTGCCCGAGGAAGTCCAGCGCCTCCTTCAGCCGTCCCACATGGACGCGGACGGGCTGGATCTCCGCGCCGCTCACGAGCGGCAATTTGTCGGCGTCCTGCAGGAAGAGCGCCAGCGAGGCGAGAAGCGTGATCATGGTTACTCCTTCACCCGGATGTTCTTGATCTCAAGGGCGCCGATCTCCGCCCGGATCCGGAACGGCGTGGCCGCCGCGTCGGCCTTGAGCGTGGCCGTCCGCGCCGTCTCCCCGTTGACCTTGTGCTCGATCTTGTCGCCTGCAACGACGATCTCGAAGGTGTACCACTTCTCTTCCTCGATGCTCTTGAGCTCCTTATTGCCCGGGACGATGTCGAACTTCGTGCCGCGCAGGAAGAGGTCGTTGTTGCACTTGGGGCCGGGCTTGAAGTCGAACTTGACCGTGACGTCCTTGGCGAATTCCCTGGTAGTCTCGATGTGGAGATCGCCCTTCACGGAGGGGTCGATGACGAGTCTCCCCTCGACCACCTTGAAGCGGCCGCCGTGGGCCTCGGTCTTCCCCTCGAGCGGCTCCTTCTTCCCGTTCCACTCCTTCCAGCCGTCGAGGTTCTTGCCGCCGAAGATCAGCGTGAAGCCGGGTTCGAGCTTGAAGTCGTCGGCCGGCCCGGCTGCCAGCAGCAGCAGGGCGGCGGGAAGCATCGCGAACGGGAATCGTCTCATGGCCGGTCCTTTCAAGGGGAATTCGTCGCCCGCCGCTCTCACCCGGGAGGGGCGCTGGACTCCATGAATACACTACGGAAGCCGCAGCCGGCGGGGCGGATCGTCGGGCGTCAGCGGCCCGGTTCCGGGGGGATGGCCGGGAACAGCAGGTCCGCCGGCCCTTCGGGCCAGATGATCGCCCTGCCCCAGGGATCGGTCTGGTGGACCTGGATGTGATGCACTCGCTGCCGGTTGGGCAGGATCATGATGTTGTCCGGGTGGCCGACGTCGATCTTGCGTCCGCTGACGATCTCCACGGAGAAGGGACGGAATGGTCGGGCATCGATGGCCGCGAACAGTTCGCTGTGCTCCATGGATTCACTCCAGATTCAGGCGCGTTTGGGAAGGCAGCGGGTCAAACCGGTCTCAGCCGGGAAGACTTGCGGAATCGAACCTCGACGGAGGCGATGTTTCGGAAGGCAACGTAGTGAAGATTGCCCCGCACCAGGATGAAAAGGTACTCGTCTCCGATCATCCAATGTTCCCGGCTCTGGACCCGGAGCCGGGATCCGTCGTTAAGATGGACGATACTGGCCCGGTTTCCCGCCTCCAGCAATGCCTTGCGCGCTCCTTCGGGTCTCATCGTATTCCTTTCTATCTTAGCCTGCCGATAACTTAGTATCCAGTCTGCGTGATGCAAACAGCATGCCAGCAAGAAACTGCAATAGCGTGCAGGAATCGAAGGAGGAGTCCGAACCCACGTTACGTTTCGTAACGTGACGTTACTTCTCGGGCCACCGTGCGGGGTCTCACTGCCCGAGATTGGGGATGGAGGGCCGGAGTCAAATTGTCAGCGCTGAGCGGACTGATCCCTTTGAATAGTTACAGTGGGATGGGGTTCCTCGGGCGCGGCGTGAGTC
>JACQFK010000610.1 GCA_016200125.1 Planctomycetota bacterium | reverse complement strand
CTACCGCCGCCAGCTCGACGCGGGGGCCTGGGGCATCACGGTGGCGACGGCCCAGCAGGCCTGCGTCGCCGCCCGCTACGGCGTCCGGCGGCTCCTCATGGCCAACCAGCTCGTCGGCCGCGCCAACATCCGCGCCGTCGTCGAGCTCGTCCACGCGGATCCCGCGCTGGAATTCACCTCCATCGTCGACAGCGTCGAGAGCGTCGACCACCTCGCCGGCCACCTGAGGACGGCGGGCGCGAAGCGGCCGCTGCGGGTCCTCCTGGAGGGCGGACGCGAAGCGTGGCGGACCGGCGTGCGGACGCTGGACGAAGGGCGGGCCGTGATCGGGGCGATCCAGCGCCAGGCCGGCCTTCTCGAGTTCGCGGGCTTCGAGGGCTACGAGGGCATCGCCCGGCTCAACGAAGCCCCGACCGTGAAGGAGTACCTCGAGGCGCTGATCCGGATGACGGACGCGCTCGCGAAGGAGCTTCCCGCCCCCAAGGAGCCGCACCTCTTCAGCGTGGGGGGCACCTCGTTCCTCGACTACCAGCACGAGATCCTGCCCTCGCTCACGAACCGCTACCGGGTCGTCGTGCGGAGCGGCTGCCACGTCTCGCACGACCACGGCCTCTACCCGCCCCACATCAAGCGGGCGCGGGACCGCGGGATGGGCGAGAAGGCCTGGCCCGCGTTCCGACCGGCGCTGGAGCTCTGGTCCCTGGTGCAGTCGGTCCGCGACGGCAAGACCGCGATCCTGACCTTCGGGAAGCGGGATGCGCCGCACGACGCGGAGCTGCCCGTCCCGCTGGCCGTCGTCCGTCCGGGACAGAAGCGCAGTGAGGGTCGGGCGCTGGAGGGCGCGAAGGTCGAGAAGCTCAACGACCAGCACGCGTTCATGACGATGCCGCCGGGCGTCGAGCTGCGCGTCGGCGACCGGATCGCCTGCGGGATCGTCCACCCCTGCACGGCCTTCGACAAGTGGCCGGTGATACCGCTCGTCGACGACGCCTACCGGGTGATCGACCTGTACTGCACGTACTTTTAGCGGTGGCCGCCGCGGGTGTAGCCCCCCCCGCGGGGACGGTGGTAGCCGCGGACGTAGAAGCGGCGCAGGCCGCCCTGCTTCGTCACGACCCGGGAATGCTTCGTCTCCTGCTTCTGGAAGAGGTAGGGGTTGAAGCCGAAGTAGCCCGGCGCCTCCGCCTTCCTGGGCTCGGGCTTCTTCTTGTCGCCCGCCTTCCGCTCCGCAAGCTCCTTCTTGGCCCGCTCGCGCTCCGCCGCCTCCTCCTTCTCCAGCTGATCCTCGTCGATCGTGATCTTCTTGAGCTCCTCGTCGGTCGCGCGCGCCTCGTCGAGCAGCTTCTTGCTGTAGACCGAGATCCACCAGCCCTCGTAGGCGTCCTCGGCCGTCTCGGGCGTTATCTCGAAGGTCAGCCCTTCCCGCTCGGTCTTCCCCGGCTTAAGATCGAGCGAGCGGAGCGCGGCGACGTCCTTCGCATCGGAAAGCAGCGCCGCGATGACCTCGAGACACTCCTTCTTCGCGGCGTCGCTCTTGAGCAGCTCCTTGGTGACGCCGATCTCGATGCCCGCCGGGTCGTCGGGGTCGCCGTAGAGGTTGAACTCGTAGTTGCCGCTCTGGTGGGACATGTAGGGCACGTTCTTCAGGATGCCCTTGTCGATGACCGTCGCCGGGATCTGGCGGAGCGCGCCGGACCAGGGACGGGACGCGACAGCCTCGATGCACTTGTCCCAGCGCGGCAGATGGACCGGGTTGGCCGCCTGCGCCTGCTCCCGCGCCTGCTTCTCGATGGCGTCGATGTCGGTGCGGTCGATCGTGACGGTCGCGTACTTGAGCCGGACGACGACGCCGCCGTCGCCCTCCCGGACGATCACGCCCTCGAGGCTTCCGCCGTTCTTGAGGCGGATCGTGTCGGCGGAAAGGACTCCCGCCATGGAAAGCAGGCCGAGCAGCGTCCAACGATTCATCGCAATTCCTCCCTGATCGAAACAGAGTATCTGACGGCAGGCGCCCGCACAAGTTACCTCGATTGCGCCCGCTTCTTCAGTATGATGAGGCGATGACGCTCCTGCTGCTGGCGTTCCTCTCCGCGCAGACCGAGTCGCCGCCGAACACCTGGGTGACCCTCAAGCCGGTCATGGAGCAGCCGAAGGATCCCTCGGAGCAGGGCACCTGGAACAACGCGGGCTGGAACAAGCTGGTGTACGACGCCGCCGCCAAGAGGGTCCTCTTCTACGACCGGTGGTTCGATTCGAAGCACGGCGGCTACACGATCTACGGCAACTGCCTCTTTGCCTTCGACCCGGCCACGTCCCGACTGGCGCCGCTGAAGATCTCGAACTGGACGCGGGTGAAGGATCAGCACTACCGCACGGTCCCGCTCCCCGAGAACGATCTCGAACCCTCGCCCTGCGACCGGCACGTCTACCACGCCTTCGACCTGGTTCCCGATCTCCGGGCGGTGGTCCTCTGCAACGGCGCGAATCAAGCCGCCGCGCAGGGGGAGATCAAGGGGCACGACGTCGTCCACAACACCTGGAGCTTCGACCTCGAGAAGGGAGCCTGGAGCCGGATCGAGTCGAAGGAGCATCCGCAGAACGACCTGGAAGACGGCATGGCCTACGCCCCCGAAACGAAATCGATCATCTACGCGGGGCATGGGAAGATCTGGATCCTCAACCTCGCTTCCGGTCAGTGGCGGAAGGCGAAGAAGGATCTCCCCCGGGATCACATGGGGATGACGGTCTTCCACGATCCTCCGCGGAAGCGGCTGCTGCTCGTCGGCGGCGGCTCCTACGACCGGATGGACAGCAAGGAGGCTGGATTCAATGCCGTCTACGCCTTCGATCCGGCGACCGAAGAGCTCGCGAAGCTGGCCGACAGCCCCGTCCCCCACTGCCGCGGGGCGCTGGCCTACGACTCGAAGCGGGACCTGTTCTTCAGCGTCGCGAACTTCGAGTCGAAGTCCGGCACCCAGGCGTCCGGCATGTTCCGCTACGACCCGAAGGCGGACGCCTGGAGCGAGGTGAAGTGCGAGAACGGGATTCCGATGAGGAAGTCCTTCGGCCAGGCCTGGATGCCGCTCTGCTACGACGCCGCGAACGACCAGCTGCTGGGGATCGCGGGCCCCGCCTTCCACGCGTTCCGCTACGCGCCGCCCAAGTGAGGCGGGCGGCTAGACTTCGCCGGCAGCAGGCGGTCGAGGGCCTCGAGCAGCTCGCGCGCCTTGTAGGGCTTGGCCATGTAGCCGTCGGCGGCCGGCGCCCCCTTCCAGTGCTTCTCCTTCTTCTGCTCCTCGACGGAGAGGGCGGAGAGCAGGAGCACGGGGACCGTCCGGGTTCCCTCCTCGGACTTGAGCTTCCTGCAGAGCTCGAACCCCGATCGGACGGGCAGGATGATGTCGAGGATCACGAGGTCGGGAGCCATCGTCTTCGCCTTGAGGAGACCGTTCCGGGCGTCCTCGGCCTGGATCACCTCGAAGCCCCAGCTCTGAAGCATGAGGGTCAGGCCGCTGCGCACGTTCTTGTCGTCCTCGACCAGAAGGATCTTCCCGTGGCGGCCGGTCTTGGTGACGGCGCTGTCTTGGGTCATGCGGTGCGTGGAATCATAGCACATCGCCCCCGGGGACGTCCTGAAACCGCCGGAGAGCGTAGGGTAGGTGGGACTTGAAGGGGCAGCCATGAGCCGGGTCGCCGCACTCCTGATCGCTCTGCTCTTTCAGGAGAAGCCCCCTCCCGCCGATCCCGCCTCCTTCGAAACCCGCATCCGCCCCCTCCTGGTCGCCCACTGCTACGGCTGCCATTCGGACAGGGCGGAGAAGCTGAAGGGAGACCTGCGGCTGGACCGTCTCGCCCCCGACTTCGTCGCCGAGCCCGCCCGCAAGCAGTGGCTCTCCGTCCTGGAACGAACCGCCTCGGGCGAGATGCCGCCGAAGGGAAAGCCGCGCCCCGCGGAGGCCGAGGTCCGGACGCTCAGCGAGTGGATCCGCGCCGGGAATGAGACGGCCCAGGCCGCGCGGCGGGCCGCCCAGGGGCGCGTGGTCTACCGGCGCCTCAACCGGGTCGAGTACGAGAACACGCTGCGAGATCTGCTCGGCGTCGAGATCGAGCTCAAGGACCTCCTGCCGCCGGACACGTCGGCCCACGGATTCGACAACGTCGGCGACGCGCTCCACGTCTCCTCGTTCCTCCTGGAACGCTATCTCGAGGCGGCCGAGACGGCCCTGGGCGTGGCGATCGCCAACGGCCCGCCGCCGCCGCTGATCAAGAAGCGCTACAGCCTGAAGGACAGCCACCAGGTCAAGACCACGACCGAGAGCGTCTACCGCAAGATCGACGACACCGTCGTGATGTTCAGCTCCTCCGCCTGGAACTCGATCGTGCTCTACGGGTTCTACCCGCCCGATCGCGGCCGCTACCGCTTCCGCATCTCCACGAGCGCCGTCCAGAGCGAAGGGAAGCCGGTCGTCTACCGCATCGACGCGGGCTCCATGCAGATGGGCGGCCGGCCGAACCACCTGGTGAATTACTTCGACGCCCCGGCCGGCGAGCCGGCGGTCATCGAGTTCACCGATACGCTTGAAGCGCGCAGCACGATCCGGATCCATCCCTACGGGCTCGCCGGGGCCCAGCAGGTCAACAAGGTCGGCGCGGACGCGTGGACGGGGCCGGGGCTCGCGGTCCAGTGGGTGGAGGTCGAGGGGCCGCTCAGCGACCCCTGGCCCCCCGCATCGCACACCCGCCTCTTCGGCGACCTGCCGCAGGCCAAGGTCGCGGGCAACCGGCTCGAGGTCGTCTCGAAGGACCCCCTCTCCGACGCCGCCCGCATCCTCCGCGGACTCGCCCGCCGCGCGTTCCGGCGCGAGGTCTCGGACGCCGACATCGAGCCCTACCTCGACCTGGTCCGCCGCACGCTCGACCAGAACCGCACCTTCGAGCAGGCGGTCCGCGTGGGCCTGGGCGCGCTGCTCGTCTCGCCGGAGCTGCTCTTCCTCCGCGAGAAGCCCGGACCGCTCGACGACTTCGCGCTCGCCGCCCGGCTCTCCTATTTCCTGTGGAGCTCGACGCCGGACGAGGAGCTCCTCTCCCTCGCCGGGCAGGGAAAGCTGCGGCAGGCCGAAGCGCTGCGCGGCCAGGTCGAGCGGCTGCTGAAGGACCCGAAGGCGTCGGCTTTCGTCGAGAACTTCATCGGCCAGTGGCTCGCGCTGCGCGACATCGACTTCACGGAGCCGAGCCACATCCTGTATCCCGAGTACGACGAGATGCTGAAGGTCTCGATGGTCCGCGAGACGCAGCTCTTCTTCGCGGAGCTCCTGAAGAGCGACCTCGGCGTCTCCAACCTGATCGCCTCCGACTTCTCGATGCTGAACGGCCGGCTGGCCCGCCATTACGGGATTCCCGGCGTCGAGGGCTGGGAGTTCCGCAAAACGCCGCTGCCGCCCGAGAGCCACCGCGGCGGCGTGCTGACCATGGCGAGCGTCCTCAAGGTCACGGCCAACGGCACCTCGACCTCGCCGGTCCTCCGCGGCGCCTGGGTTCTGGAGCGGATCCTGGGGACGACGCCTCCGCGGCCGCCCGCCGACGTGCCGGCCGTGGAGCCCGACATCCGCGGCGCCACCACCATCCGCGAGCAGCTCGCCAAGCACCGGCAGACGCCCGCCTGCGCGGGCTGCCACGCGAAAATCGACCCGCCGGGCTTCGCGCTCGAGAGCTTCGACGTCATCGGCGGCTGGCGCGAAAACTACCGGACCACGGGCCGGGGGCAGCCCGTCACGCTGGAGGGCCGGCGGATGCCGTATCTCAAGGGGCCCAAGGTCGATCCGAGCGACGCCCTTCCGGACGGCCGCCCTTTCAAGGACATCGACGAGCTCAAGCAGCTGCTCCTGAAGGATCCCGAGGCGATCGTCCGCGCCCTCACGGTGAAGCTGGTGACCTACGGCACGGGCGGCGCCCCCGAGGCGGCCGACCGGGCCGGGATCGACGCCGTCGTTGCCCGGACCCGCGACAGGAACTACGGGCTCCGGACGCTCGTCCACGAGATCGTCCAGAGCCGGCTCTTCCGTGACAAGTGAGGACCCCATGATGAATCGACGCGGCTTCCTCCGGGCCGCCGGCGTGACGCTGGCGCTGCCCTGGCTCGAGTCGCGGGCCTCCGGCCTCGCGGCCGCCCCGCCGCCCCGCCGCTTCATCTCCATCTGCACGCCGCTCGGACTCCACGCGCCCCACTTCTTCCCGGAGAAGAGCGGCAGGGACTACGTGCCCGGCCCCTATCTCGAGGTGCTGAACGAGTTCCGCGACGAGTTCAGCGTCATCTCCGGCCTGGCCCATCCCGACGTGGGCCCCTCGCACGACTCCCTCTACAGCTTCCTCACCGCCGCCCCGCACCCCGAGAACCGTGGCGGATTCCGGAACACGGTCTCGCTCGACCAGCTGATCGCCGAACGCGTCGGCGGCGAGACACGCCATCCGAGCCTCGTGCTCTCGGGCGAGGGCTTCAGCCTCTCCTGGACCCGGAGCGGCGCGATGGTCCCCTCGGACACCTCCCCCTCCCGCCTCTTCGCGAGGCTCTTCCTCGAGGGCCGGCCGGAGGAGGTCCAGGCCCAGGCGAAGCGCCTGCGCGACGG
>JACQFK010000609.1 GCA_016200125.1 Planctomycetota bacterium | reverse complement strand
GCGCCGCAGTGCGCGGCGTACTCCTCGACGAACTCGTCGAAGACCCGGTCGAGCGCCAGCCCGTGCCGGTTGGTGTAGGTGCGGTAGACGAGGATGCCGTCGGGCGTGAGCGCCAGCAGACGGCGCCCCACGACGTTGCCGCCGGGCTCCTTGGCCCAGACGATCGCCTTGTCGATGTCGATCGCGTTCGACACCGCGCTCCAGGCGTTCGAGCCCCGCAGAGAGAGGCAGGACGCGAAGCCGTACTCGCCCATGAAGAGGATCTCGAAGGGGTCGGTCTCGACCGTGAAGAGAATGCGCCCCTCGAAGTCGGAGTCCGGCGTCGCCTCGGACAGCCGCACGCGCTCGAGGTTCATCTCGATCTCCGCGATCAACGCCGGATCGGGCGCCGGCCGCTTCTCCTTCTCCTTCTCTTCGTCCTCCTTCTGCGGCGGGGGACTCTTGAGCTGGACGAGCGCGGCCGCCAGGTCGTCGTAGGACTCCGACGCGATCCCTTTCGCGCCCGCCTTTTCCAGCAGCGCGCGCGCCTGGGACAGGTCGGCCTTGATCCGCCGCCGCTTCTCGGCCAGCGCGTCCTTCGGCCGGTACTGGAACTCCTTCGAGTACTCCGCGCGCCAGCGCTCCAGACGGACGGAGGGCTGGCGGTGCCGGACCGCCTCGGCCCAGGCCAGCGCGGGCGGCTCGCTGCGCAGCCAGTCGTGGGGCTGCTTGGCGATCCGGTCCTCGATGAGCCGCCGCAGGTATTTCGTGTTGTTCCTCATGGAGCCGATCGCCTGGAACCAGAGGAAGGCCGGCAGGATCTTCGGCTCGATCTCGGCCAGGTCGACGTCGCGGCCCAGGGCCTCCTTGAGCCGGTTGCGGTAGAGCGTCATCCGCGAGCGGTCCACCGCGGCGACCGCGATTCGGATCGCCTCGGCCCGCAGGGCGTCGCGCAGCTGCTTGGCCAGGTCCTTCTTCTCCCGCCGGATCAGCGCCCGCGCCTCCTCGGGCAGGCCCTGCTCCGCGGCGGCGTCGCTGAAAGCGCGGGCGTAATCGGGATGCGCCCAGCACTCGATCCGGCGGCCGAGCGCCCGGCGCCGTTCCTCGAGCCGCGGCCCCGGCCGGCCGGCGAGCGCGCGCAGCTCGTTCTCCGCGGCCTCTCGGCGACCGGCGAAGTCGGCCAGCGGCGAGATCCGCGGCTCGGTTTCGAAGCGCCGGCCGAGTTCCAGCACCAGGCGGTAGAGGTGGGTCAGGTCGGCGTCGGCCTCCAGGAACTCGGCCCCCGGCGGAAAGGGCCTCGCCGGGGGATGGCCGGTGTCGAGGTTGAAAAGGAACTGGTCGCGCTCCGCGCCCGTGCTGCAGAGGTAGTGCAGCTGGAAGGCCCCTTCCAGGAACCGTTCCGCGGCGGCGGTCGAGACCGCGTCCTCGCCGGAGTTGTCGATGATGAAGAAGACGAAGTCCCACACGGGCGAGTATTTCTCGGCGGGCTCCTTGCGCCAGAGGACGATCTTGGCGGCGTAGCGCAGCGCCTCGAGCAGGACGTGGCGCCGCGCCCGGAGCTTCTGCCGGAACATGATCGCCATCAGGGCCCGCGCGCGGCGCGATCCCACCCGGGGCGGCTCGCGGAGCGCGCTCTCCAGTCCCGTGCGGACGTGGGCCGCTTCCGAGATCGCGATCAGGCCCTCGATCTCCTCGTCGCGGACGTGGGCCCGGTTCACCGGCTCCTGCGCGAGGCACTCGAAGAGCGCCAGCGTGCACTCGCGCGTGAACTCGGGGCGCAGCTTGATCAGCTCCCGGAAGAAGCCGAAGGCCCGGGTTGTGGATCCCCTTCTCCGGGTGCCGACGGAGGAGCGCGACGGTGCGGTCTAGGAGCGGCGCGGTCCGGTCGGGCCGGACCTCGATCAGATGCCGCAGGACGCTGAAGATCGCGCCCGGCTCCTTCTCCGTCCGGGTGGTCAGCGCGTCGAGGAGCGCGTCGTCGAAGATCTCCGGCCGCGCGCGGCAGGCCCCTTCGAAGAACTCCCAGGCCTTCTCGGGCGCGGCATCGAAATGGCGGAGCATCGCGGCGATCAACTCGGGCGTCTGGAGCGCCGCTTCGCTTCGGGCCGCGAAGGCCGTGCCGTCGACCGCCTCCGCGGGATGTGCCGGAAAGGCGGGGAGGACCCGGTCGGGGAATCCCAGGCTGAGCATCGAGACGAAATAGTCCCGGGGCATCGCGGCGCGCCGGGCCTCGAAGGCGTCGATCAGCGCGGGACTGATCAGCTCCTTCCGGTACATCGCGGCCGACTCGAAGATCCCCCAGGCGCCGTCGGGGTCGCGGTCGAAGAGGCGGTCGGCCGCCGCCAGCCATTCCGGGTCGAGCAGGAAGTTGTACTCGTGGAGGTTGTATCCCGCGCAGCGGAGCGCGGGGCCGGGATGGACTTCCATCAGCTCGCGGTAGCGGGCGATCATCTGCGGGCGACGCTCCTCGTCGCGCGCCGCGATGTTGAGAAGCAGGTAGAAGACCGAGCCGGGCGCTACGGCGACATGACTCAGGGCCCAGTCCAGGGCCGCGGCGTCGATCATGCCCGGGGCGCCGCGGGCCACGTCGTTCATCCGGTTGAAGACTTCCTGGCCGGACTGGGTGAAGTACTCCTCGAGCGACGAGACCTCGGGCCCGCGGTGGGACCTCATCCTCGAGATGAGCGGCTCGTGGGACATGCGGGGGAATGATACCCCGCGCATGGTTTACTTGGGATGGCGCTCCCAGCAGGGGCAGCGCTTGGAGCAGGCGCAGCCGGGGGCCCAGTCCGGGGCGCAGC
Organism: Planctomycetota bacterium; assembly: GCA_016200125.1. Next base: position 6,186 of record JACQFK010000609.1, on the reverse strand, counting down.
ACTTCTGCTTGCAGGGGTCGTAGGAGGTCCGGGTCGACCCGTACCCGTAGAATCCCGAATTCGAGGTGCGTTCTCCGTCGACGCAGGGCTTCGCGGAGCATCCGGCGGCGCAGGCGGCGAGGACGGCGGCGGCGATCAGGCGCTTCATGGGCGGTTCTCCTTTCTATCAAGGCCTTCCACCCGGGGAGTGCGCCGAACTCCCGTTTTCTCGACGGGGAAAATGGCGCTTTACGGAAAAAAGATGCGGTTTCGCTTGAGCCCCGGCCCCTCCAGCCTGTTTCATAGGCCTGTCATGAACGCCGAGGCCCGGGGCCCTAAGTCCGTCCGGAAGGTGGCGATCGCCAGCTTCATCGGCACCACGATCGAGTGGTACGACTTCTTCCTCTACGGCACCGCCAGCGCGCTCATCTTCGGCCGGCTCTTCTTTCCGCAGTACGACCCGCTGACGGGCACCCTGGCGTCCTTCGGCACCTATGCCGTCGGCTTCGTCGCGCGGCCGATCGGCGGCATCGTCTGCGGCCACTACGGCGACCGCATCGGGCGCAAGTCGATGCTCGTCCTGACCCTCCTGATCATGGGCGTCGCGACCTTCCTGATCGGGTTGCTGCCGACCTACCAGAGCATCGGAGTCTGGGCCCCGATCCTGCTCGTGGCGCTGCGCTTCGCCCAGGGATTCGGGATCGGCGGCGAGTGGGGCGGCGCCGTGCTCATGGCCGTCGAGCACTCGCCTCCCGGCCGCCGGGGCTTTTACGGGAGCTGGCCCCAGGTGGGCGTGCCCGCCGGGCTGCTGCTGGCCACGCTGGTCTTCCGGCGGATCGCGAAGCTCCCCGAGGCCCAGCTGCTCGCCTGGGGCTGGCGCCTGGGCTTCCTCGTCAGCGTGCTCCTGGTCGCCGTGGGCCTCTTCATCCGGCTCGCGATCGTCGAGCCTCCGGTGTTCACGCAGATCAAGGAGCAGGGCAAGGCGTCCCGCGCGCCGATCCTCGAGGCCCTGCGCCAGCACCGCAAAGGCATCCTCCTGGCCATGGGCGCGCGGCTGGCGGAGAACGGCGCCTTCTACCTGTTCACCGTGTTCGTCCTGACCTACGCCACCCAGCCCCGCATCGGATTCTCCCAGTCCGACGTCCTCCTCGCCGTCTCCGTCGCCGCGGCCATCGAGCTGGTCGCGATCCCGGCCTACGGCGCGCTCTCGGACCGGATCGGCCGCCGGCCGGTCTACCTGGGCGGCGCGATCTTCACCGGACTCTTCGCCTTCCCCTTCTTCTGGCTGCTCGACGGGGCGAAGCCCGCCTATCTGTTCCTCGCGATCCTGCCTCCGCTCATCTTCGGCCACGCGGCCATGTACGGCCCCCAGGCCAGCTTCTTCTCCGAGCTTTTCGGAACCAAGGTCCGCTACAGCGGCGCCTCGCTGGGCTACCAGCTGGCCTCCGTGATCGCCGGCGGGCTTTCGCCGCTCATCGCCACGAGCCTTCTGAAGCGGACCGGAGCCGCCTGGCCCATCGCCCTGCTCGTGGTCGGCATGGCCCTGGTGACCGTCCTCTCCGTGGCGCTGGCCGCCGAGACCGCGCACCGCGAGCTCTCCTCGGGCGACGCGGGGGACTGATGCCCTCCCTCCCCTACCTCTCGCAGGGAGCCTCCTCGAAGACCGCGATCCTGGATGCGCGGGACGGCTGGACCTACGGGGAACTTGCCGCGCAGGCCGACGCCGTCGCGGGCCGCCTCGGCGCGCTCGGAGGCGAGCGCATCGGCCTCTTCCTCGACCGGACGAAGGAATCGATCGCGCTGCTCCTGGGCGTCTTCGAGGCGGGCGGCATTGCCGTCCCGCTCTCGCTCCGCGGCACGCCGCGCGAACTGTCGTACCAGATCGCCGACGCGGGGATCTCGCGGATCCTCTCCGAATCGAAGGTGGAGGGCGTGCCGGCGCCCCTCGTCGAGGGCAGGACGCTCCGGGAGCCCGGAGGCCCGAAGGCGCCCGCCCCTCCCCCGCCCGACGCCGCCGCGGCGATGCTCTACACCTCGGGGACCACCGGCAAGCCCAAGGGCGTGGTCCACACCCACGCGAGCCTCGCCTCGCAGGTCGGCATCCTCCACCAAGCCTGGGAATGGACCGCCGAAGACCGCCTCCTCCACGTGCTGCCCCTTCATCACGTCCACGGGCTCATCAACGGGGCGCTCGGCGCGCTCCGCGCCGGCGCGGAGCTCCGCTTCCTCGAAGCCTTCCGGCCCGCGGAGGTCTGGGAGCGCTTCGCCGCGCGCGAGGCCACGGTCTTCTACGCCGTGCCGACGCTCTACCACCAGCTCCAGGAGGCCTGGGAGGCGGCGGAGCCGGCCCGGCGCGCCGCGTGGACGTCGGGCGCGGCGGCCCTGCGTCTGGCCGTGTCGGGCTCGGCCGCGCTGCCCTCGACGCTCTGGAAGCGCTGGCGGGAGATCACGGGGCAGGCGCTGCTGGAGCGCTACGGCATGACGGAGATCGGGATGGCGCTCTCCAATCCCTACCGCGGCGAGCGGCGCCCGGGCAGCGTGGGCCGGCCCCTGCCCGGCATGGAGATCCGCATCGTCGCGGAGGACGGCCGCGACGCGCCGCCCGGCGTCCCCGGCGAAATCCTCGTGCGGGGTCCTTCCCTCTTCCGGGAGTACTGGAAGCTGCCCGACGCGACACGCGACTCCTTCCGCGGCGGATACTTCCTCACGGGCGACGTGGCCGAGGTCGATGCAGGCTATGTCCGCATCCGCGGCCGCGCCTCCGTCGACATCATCAAGAGCGCCGGCTACAAGCTTTCCGCCCTCGAGATCGAGGCCGTCCTGCTGGAGCATCCCGCGATCCGCGAGGCCGCCGTCGTCGGCGCGCCCGACCCGGAATGGGGCGAGGTCGTGACGGCCTGCGTCGTCCTGCACCCGAAGCGGTCGCTCTCGCTCGAGGAGCTCAAGGACTTCTGCCGCGACAAGCTCGCGCCCTACAAGATGCCGCGGCGCCTCCGGGTGCTGGACGCCCTGCCCCGCAATGCAATGGGCAAGGTCACGAAACCCGCGCTGCTGAGTTGAGCGTTAGTTCAGCATGAACACAGCACGCGGCCTCCTTGCCCTGGTCGCGATCGTCATCGCCGGCTGCGGCCCGCATTGCATCGGATCCCCCGTCGCCTCGCCGCTCCAAGTCTCCCGGAACCCGCACTACTTCCAGGACGCGGGCGGGACGCCGATCGCCCTCTGCGGCTCGCACACCTGGAACACGCTGCAGGACTGGGGGACGGACGGCACGCTCCGCACGCTGGACTTCGACGCCTTCGTGCGCTTCCTGCAGGCGCATGGGCACAACTTCACCCTTCTTTGGTACTCGGAACTGCCGAAGATCCACAACCTGCCGACCACCGAGAAGAACCCGCCCGACTTCAGCATCGCCCCGCATCCCTGGCCTCGCAGGGGTCCCGGAACCGCGACCGACGGCGGCCTGAAATTCGACCTGACGAAGTTCGACCCCGCCTACTTCGACCGGCTTCGGGCGCGGACGAAGGCCCTGGGCGACGCCGGCATCTACGCGGGCGTCTACCTGTTCTCGGCCGAGTTCCTCCTGCGCTTCCGATCGGCGACCGACGGCTACCCGCTCTCCGGGCCGAACAACGTCAACGGCATCGACGACGGCTACCGCGGCGGCTCCGTCGCCTCGGCCATCGCGGCCCTGACGATGACCGCGCCCAACGCGATCACCGAAGTGCAGGACGCCTATGTCCGGGAGCTGATCGACACGCTGAACGACCTGCCCAACGTCCTCTGGATCGTCTCGCAGGAGGCGCCGCCGAAGTCCGAGTGGTGGAACAATCACCTCATCGCGTTCACCCGCGACTACGAGCGCTCCAAGCCCTTCCAGCATCCGATCGGCTACGGCGCCCTCGACAGTTCCCCGGACTCGATCCTCTACAACTCGGATGCGGACTGGGTGGCGCCGACGGCCCGGATCTCCCACCTGAAGTCCTGCGGCAGCGGACGGCCCGCCTGCAAGGTCAACGTGAACGACAGCGATCACAGCTACTTCGGAATGTGGAACGAGACGGCCCAGAAGAACCGGAACTACGCCTGGATCAACTTCACGAACGGCAACCAGGTGCTCTTCATGGACCCCTACGTGGTCGAGTATCCGCGGCAGAGCCGCAACCTGACCGCCTCGCCGGAGCACGGCATCGGGCTGCAGCCGGATCCGCGCTGGAAGGACTTCCGCGACAATCTCGGCTACCTGCTGAAATACTCGCGGCGCCTCAACCTGGGCGAGGTCGTCCCCCAACCCGCGCTCTCCTCCACGAAGCAGTGCCTCGCGCAGACGCCGGCGGCGGGCGCGGAGTACCTGGTCTACGCCCCCTCGGGGGGAAGCTTCACGGTCGATCTCTCCGCGATGCCGGGCTCCCGGAAGCTCGCCGTCGAGTGGTTCGACCCGTCGACGGGCAGGGTCACCCTCCAGGATCCCCTACCGGCCGGCCCGGCGGCGCAGTCCTTCACCGCGCCCTTCGGCGGCGACGCCCTGCTCTACCTGGTCGACCCGGCGGGGCACCGCTGACCTTGCACCGGGAAGCCCGATTGGGGTACGCTGGGGGCTGATGTCCCCGATCTTGTCGCTGCTCCTCTTCCTGGCGCAAGACGCCGCGCAGATCGCGGGGGAGATCGAGCGGCTCAAGGGCGACGACGCCGACCTCGAGGCCCGGGCGGCGCAGAAGCTCCTCGAATGGGGCGAGCAGGCGTCCACGAAGGATGCCGTGAGCGCCGCGCTCCGGAAAGTCGCCCAGGGGTCCGCCGCGCCCAAGGCCCGGGCGGAGCAGATCCTCCGGCACCTCGAGCTCCGCGGACGCATGCCCCCGAAGCTGCGCGCGGTCGACGGGATGAGCGAGCAGCTGCTGACCACCAGCGGCTACAACTCCTGGGACTGGGCGCTCCTTCAACCCATCCTGCTCGGCGAGGAGGACCTGACCTTCCTCGTGGAGGAGGCCTTCCGCCGACCCGGCGGCTCGGACCCGAACGACCAGAAGCGGGAGCTCCTGCGCTTCATCGCCGAGAAGCGGCTCCGCGCGTGCCTGCCTCATGCCGCCAAGCTGTTCCAGGACCCGGACAAGGCCGTGCGCCTCGCCGCCGTGAACGCGTTGATCCGCCTCCGGGCAAAGGAGCTTGCCCCCAAGATCGGAGCCCTGCTGAAGGATCCGGACAAGGAGCTTTCGGAGATCGTCGTCTCCGCCCTGATGGACAGCCGCGCGGCGGAATTCGCGCCGGCCGTCGCGGAACTGCTCGGAGACCCGGACGACTCCGTGTTCACGACCGCCTGGGAGCTGCTGAGCCGTCTCGGCTCGACCGAGGTGACGCCCGGGATCCTGGCGCTCTTCAAGCACGCGAGCGCGTCGAGACGGGAGAAGGCGATCTCCCTGCTGGCGCACCTGGATGCGCGCGAAAGCGCTCCGGCGGTCGCGGAGCTGCTGGGCGACCCGGCGACCGAGGTCCGCCTCGCGGCGCTGAACGCCCTGGCCAAGCTCGAGGCGAAGGAGTCCCTGCCCCGCGTGGGACCCCTGCTTCAGGATCCTGAGCCCCGGGTGCGAACGGTCGCCGCGACCACGCTGATCTACCTGCGGGCCTCCGAGTTCGCGCCCCGGATCGTCCCCCTCTTGAAATCGCCGGACAAGAGAGCGGCCGACGAGATCTTCATCGCGCTGAAGGAGGCCCGGCCGGCGGGTTTCGCGCCGGCGGTCGCGAAGCTGATGGTCGAGCCGAACGACCCGGTCGAGGATCCCAACGATTCGCTCTTCCAGGAACTCTGCGACCTGCTCCGGGAGATGGGCAGCAGGGAGGTGGGACCCCGGGTCGCGGAATCGCTCAAGCACAAGAGCGAGAAGCGCCGGGAGCAGGCGGCCCGCCTGCTGGGCTCGCTGGAGGCCAAGGAGTCGGCGGCCGACGTCGCGGCCCTGCTGCGCGACGAGGACTTCGACGTGCGGACGGCGGCGGTCGAGGCTCTGGGGCAGATGGAAGCCCGCGAGACGGCTCCCGACGTCGCGAAGCTGCTCGTCGATCCCAACCTGCAGGTTCGTGAAGCGGCGGTCACGACGCTGGGGCAGCTGCGGGCGGCGGCCTTCGCGGATCCGGTCGCGGCGCTGCTCAAGGACATCCAGCCCGCGATGCGCCGGAAGGCGATCGAGGCGCTCGGCGCGATGGAGGCGAAAACGC
>JACQFK010000608.1 GCA_016200125.1 Planctomycetota bacterium | reverse complement strand
GGCTCGTCTTCGTCGCGGCCGCCCTGGCCGTCACCTGGCCCTACCTGCACCAGATCGCTCCCGCCTCGGACTGGGGCGAGAGCGAGACCTTCGTGCTTCAGCTCCCGGCCGTGGTCGGGGTCATCATGGTCGGCTGGCTGCTGGGCATGAACCTGGCGAAGCGGATCCCCTGGCTCAAGCGGCTGGGCGTCTCGCGCGGGGTGATGACCGCGCGGGTGCTGATCGCCGCCCACCACGCCTTCGATTCGCTCCACGTCCACAAGACCGCCGGCGGCACAGGCGTCGTGATCTACGTCTCGCTCTTCGAGCACCGCGTCTGCGTCTGGGCCGACCGCACGGTGTCGGCCAAGATCCCCGAGTCGGAGTGGAAGGAGATCACCGAGGGGCTCGTCCGGGCGCTCGGGGAGGGGAAGCCGCGCGAGGGGCTGGTCGAGGCGATCCGAAAGTGCGGCGAGGTCCTGGGGAAACACTTCCCAGTCAAGCCCCGCGACGTCAACGAGCTCCCCAACGAGCTCCGGATTCTCGACTAGCGCAAACTCCGGGTCAGCGCGCGATAGTCTTCCGCGATCTTCCGTCCGACCGGGCCCGGCCGCCCGATGGGCAGCACTTCGATGAGGGCGTTGGTGAGGAAGGCCTCGTCGGCCGTCCTCAGCTCCTCGAGCCGCAGCGTACGTTCCTTCACCGCCGCCAGTTCCATCACCACCTGCCGCGTCACGCCGGGGAGGATGCCCTTCAGCTTCGGCGTCACGAGCCTGCCCTTCACGACGAGGAAGAGATTCGAGACGGAGCCTTCGAGCAGCTCTCCTTCGAGTCCGACGTAGAGCGCCTCCGCGAAGCCCCGCTTCCGCGCGTCCTCGTGGACGAGCACGTTCTCCAGGACGCTCGTCACCTTGTGGCCCGCGAGCAGGGTGCGGGGATCGCGGCGCCAGGGGACGAGCGTCACCTTGGCCCCCTTCCGGTACCAGGCCGGGGGGAGGGGCTTCCGGGGGCGGACCGTGATCAGCCGCCGTCCCTCGGCCGAGAGCGTCAGCCGCACGGCCGCATCATCGACCTGGTTCCGCCGGCAGAGCTTGCGGATGGCCGAGTCGAAGTCGGCCGTCTTGAACGGGATCCCGAAGCGGTCGGCGCTGGCTTTCATCCGCGACAGGTGATCGGCGATCCGGAACGGAATGCCGCGGTAGGCCCGCAGCGTCTCGAAGAGGCCGCGTCCGTGGAGGAAGGCGCGGTCGGTCGCCGGCACGAGAGCCTGTTCCTCGGGGAGGAAGGCGCCGTCGAGCCAGACAATCATGGGATTGAGCTATCGAACCATCGAGTTATTGAAGGACAGTCAGCAACAGCCTCACCGGAGGCACCGCGTCTTCATGAGTCCGGAAGAAACGACCAAGCCAACCGCAGAACGGGGCGAAAGGGCCGGCGTTCTTCGTTGCCTCTCTCGAGCGAGATTGAACAGGGTGCTCATGGATCGACTTCCTATGACTGGCTTTCAATTCTTCAAGAGCTCGATAGCTCAATTCCCAGGGCTTTCGCCATCGCCGCGGCCTTGGTGAGCGTCTCGTCGTATTCCGCGGCGGGGTCGGAGTCGGCGACGATGCCGCCGCCGGCCTGGAAGAAGCAGTCGGCGCCGTCGACGAGCAGCGTGCGGATGGCGACCGAGAGATTCATCGAGCCGTCGAAGCCGAGCGCGCCGATCGCGCCGGTGTAGAAGGCGCGCCGCGTGGGCTCCAGCTCGTCGATGATCTCCATGGCGCGGATCTTGGGGGCGCCGGTGATGGAGCCGCCGGGGAAGGTCGCGCGAAGGATGTCGACCGGCGCGAGTCCGCCGCGAAGGAGGCCTTCGACGGTCGCGGAGAGGTGGAGCACCGTGGGGTGGCGTTCGAGCGACTTGGGCTCCGAGACCTTGACGCTTCCGTAGTCGCAGACGCGGCCCAGGTCGTTGCGCTCGAGATCGACGATCATGGCCAGTTCGGCATCGTCCTTGGGGCTGTCGAGGAGCTCGCGGCCGAGGCGCTCGTCCTCCGCAGCCGAGACGCCGCGCCGGCGCGTCCCTTTGATGTGCCGCGTGACGAGCCTGCGGCCGCGCAGCTCGAGGAAGCGCTCGGGCGACGACGACACGATCGCGCGGCGGCCGAAGCGGAGCAGCGCCGCGAAGGGCGCGGGGCTCGCGGAGCGGAGCGCCCGGTAGAGGCCCATCGGGGGCAGCTCCGTCCGCGCGTGGAAGCGCGCGGGTGAAGTTCGGGCCACGGCGTGCGGCCGCCGCGCCGGCATTGAAGACCTCGTCATAGACGCGCGGATCGATGGCCCGCTTCGAGGGGCGGGGGGAGAGCTCGACGACGCTCGCCCGCCCTTCGGCGTGATCCACGCAGGTCAGGCGGTCGTAGAAGCCGAGCAGGAGATCGGGGAAATCGAGATCGTCCTCCGCGCGGCGGGGCAGCCGTTCGAGGTGCTGGCCCAGGTCGTAGCCGAAGGCCCCCACGGCGCCGCCGGGAAGGGGCAGCCCTTCCGGATTCTCCAGCTTCTGCTCCGCCATCAGCTCCCGGATTGCGTCGAAGGGATCGCCCCGGAAGCTCCGTTCGCGGCCATCGCGCCAGAGGGACAGGCGGTCGCCCCGGGCGATCAGGACCGCATAGGGATCGGCGCCGGCGAAGCTGTGGCGGCCCCCCTGGGCGCTTTCGAGCAGGAAGGGGAAGGGCGCCGGCTCCAGCAGGTCCGCGGGGTCCCGGGGCGGGGCGACGGCGGCGGCCCGCGCGCTTCGTCCCGTGGCGGCCTTGAGCATCGGCGGATTATACTAGAGCAGGAAGATGAGCGCCATTACGCGGTTCGCCATGGAAGTCGCCTGCCCGGCCTGCGCGCGCGGGAACACGCTGCTGCTGCCCGAGGCGTCCTGCGGGAACGAGTTCGTCTGGCACGCCCGCTGCGGCGGCTGCGGCGGCTGGCGCTGGTTCAATTCGCGGGGCGACGCGTCGTTCGTCCGCGCCGTCAAGGAGACCGCGCGGCGGCGCGGCGAGATGAGCGGCATGTCGCCCGAGGGGACGCGGGAGGCGCATGCCGCCTTCGCGGCGACGGTCGATGCCTGCGCCTGCGGCGGCCGCTTCCACGTGGTGCGGGAGGTCATGGACGAGCCCTGCCTGGGCTGCGGGCTCCCGCTCCAGGGTGCGCCGTTCCCCGAGGTCCGGAATCTCCAATTGAACGTTCTGCCGCTGCGTCCCGAGTCGTCATAAGTTGTATGGAAGCCGCCGTACTCGCCGTCCTCATCCTCCTGCCGCAGGATCCCGCCGAACAGCTGCGGCGGCAGGAGCTCGCCCTCCGCCTGGAGGACCTCGCGGTCGCGGGCCGCTTCGAGGCGCTCTCCAAGGCTCTCTTCCGCGAGCTCCGCGGCAAGCGCATCGACGCGTCCGCCCTCGACGTGTGCTGGAAGATCGTCTCGCTCCGCCGCTGGGACGGCCGGCTCGAGGAATTCGTCGCGGCCTGGGACAAGGCCGCCGCGGCCGAAGCGCCGGCCCCGGGGCCCGCCCTCTTTCGCGCCCGGCTGGAATCGCTGTTCTCGAAGCCGAAGCCCTACCGCGCCCGGCTCGAGGACGCGTCGAAGAAGTTCCCGGGCGAGCCGGCGATCCTGTGGCCCCTCGCCGAGGCGCGCTTCGCGGCCGACGACCATGCCGGCGCCGCGTCGGCGCTGGAGGAACTGGGTCCGCTGAAGGGCTTCTTCTACGACCCCGACGACTTCCACCGCATGCTGGCCCGGTCCTACGCGGAGACCGGCCGCCGGCCGGCGGCGGTCGAGCACCTGCGGGCCCTGCGCGGGGACGGGATGGAAGTCCTCGACCGGGCGGCGCTCGCAATGAAGTGCGGCCTGCCGGAGGAGGCGGTCCGCTGGTACCGCCTCGCGATCTCCGAGGACGAGGACCGGATCTCCGTGCGCCTGGGGCTGATCCGGGCGCTGCAGATGAGCGGCGAGGAGGCGGGCGCCGCCGACGAGCGCCGCCGCATGTTCCTCGTCGACGGCAAGGTCCAGGCCGCCCGGGTCGAGGACTACTTCTTCCTGCTGCCCGCCGACGGCCGCGTCGAGGAGATCCGGCGCACGCTGCGCGAACTGCTGGACCCGGAAGCGGCCACGATCGAGATCCTCAGCAAGGTCCCCGCCGACGACCGGGGGCAGGTGGCCGCGTCCTGGGAGAAGGCGGCGACCGACGCCCGCAGCTGGTTGATCCTTTCCCGGATGAGGCGGGCCTGGGGCCACCGGCCGGAGCAGATCCTCGAAGCGCTGGAGAAGGGGGAGAAGCAGTTCCCGGCCGATCCCCTCCTCTGCCGCGAGAAGATCGAGCCTCTCGGCCGCCTCAGCCGCTTCGGCGACGTGGCCGACGCCTACGCGAGGCTCGTCGAGCTGGACCCCGACGCCAAGAAGAGCGGCGCGCGCCCCTACGCCGTCGTCCAGGATGCGATCCGGGGCCTGGTCGTGAAGAAGGATCTGGGCGCGGCGCTCCGCCTCGGCGTCCTCGCGCTGTCGGAGCCCGGGGTCGACGACGCCGCGCGCGCCGCCACGCGGGCCGCCATGAAGCCCGCCTGCGAGACGTCGGGGGTGGAATTCTGGGCGGAAGTGCGGAAGCTGAAGCTGCCCCGCCCGGACGCCAAGACCGAGCTCGTCGTGAAGACCCACCTCATCAAGCTCTCGGACGACGAGTTCGCGGTCCGCTCCGAGGCCTCGCGCGGGCTTCAGAAGGCCGGCCTGCCGGCAATCCCCCAGCTGCTGGAGCGGATCGACGACGAGGACGCCGAAGTGAGGAGCAAGGCGCGGGAGATCATCCGGGCCATCCTCTCGGAGTGAGGTGCCAGGAGACTCTCAACGCAGGAATCGCTCCTGGTGCCTGGTACTTGGTGCTGGGTGCCTGGGGTCAGTCGGCGGGCCAGAACTGGACGAAGAACTGGAAACGGCCGTCCTTCATCATGAGGGCCCGCGGGGTCTGGCGGTCGTGGGCGCCCCAGAAATCCTGCACGGGAAGCTTGCGGAGGAGCTTGCCGGTCGCCGCTTCGGTCTCGAGCACGCTGACGAGGGCCCACTCGATCGCGCCCTTTGCGTTCTTCTCGCTCTGCTCGATCACGACCTCGTAACCCTTGTCACCCTGCTTGAATTTCGGCGACAGGTTCATCCAGGCCTTCTCTTCGTCGCGGCCGGTCCGCTTGTCTTCCTTCACCTCGGGATGGCCCGTGGCGAGATTGATCGAGCAGCGGTAGGTCGCCACCTGCTTGGCCTTCGGGGGCGGGAGCTGGACGACGCCCTCCATCGGCATCGTGCGCTTGAGGCCCGTCTCGGGGGAGCCGCAGCCCGCCGCGGCGAGCGCGAAGAGCGCCGGGGCGAGCCGGCGGAGGAGTTCATGTTTGATCATGTTCGGCTGAATTTATACCCCAATTCCGGTTCGGGAATCCAGTAATTGCGATCGTGGAGCGCGGCGCTCAGATTTTCTCGCTGACGACCTTCGCCTCCAGGAAAAGCCTGAGGTAGTCGCGGCCTCCCGCCTTGGCGTTCGTCCCGCTCATGTCGAAGCCGCCGAAGGGGTGGCCGCCGACCAGCGCGCCCGTGCACTTGCGGTTGAGGTAGAGGTTGCCGGCGTGGAACTCCTGCCTCGCCCGGTCGAGGCGCGCCCGCCCGTAGAAAGCCCCGGTGAGGCCGTACTCGCTGTCGTTCGCCATCCGGATCGCATCGTCGTAGTCGCGCGCCTTGAGGACCGCCAGGACCGGGCCGAAGATCTCCTCGCGCGCGATCTTCGCCTTGGCCGGGACGTCGGCGAAGACCGTGGGCTCCACGAAGTATCCCTCGCCCGCTCTCCGGCGGCCGCCGGCGACGAGCCGCCCTTCGCGCTTGCCCGCGGCGATGTAGCTCAGCACCTTGGCCAGCTGGTTCTCGTCGATGACCGCGCCCATCTGCGTGTCGGGATCGCGGACGTCGCCGACCTTGAGCGCCCGGGTCTTGGCGACGACGAGCTCGAGGACGCGGTCGTAGACCGTTTCCACCAGGATGGCGCGCGAGCAGGCCGAGCACTTCTGTCCCTGGTACCCGAAGGCCGAGGCGACGATGCCCGACGCGGCGGACTCGAGGTCGGCGTCCTCGTCGACGACGATGGCGTCCTTGCCGCCCATCTCGATCACGGTCCGCTTCAGCCATTTCTGGCCGGGCTGGACCTTCGCGGCCCGTTCGTGGATCCGTACGCCGACGTCGCGGGATCCGGTGAACGACACGAAGCGCGTCAGCGGGTGGTCGACCAGCAGGTCGCCGACGTCCTTGCCGCTGCAGGGGAGGAAGTTGAGCACGCCCTTGGGGACGCCGGCCTCTTCCAGGATCTCCGCGACCTTGAATCCGATCACGGGGGCGAGCGAGGAGGGCTTGAGCACGACCGTGTTGCCGGCGGCGATCGCCGCCGTGGTCATGCCCGCCAGGATTGCGCAGGGGAAGTTCCAGGGCGAGATCACGACCCCCACGCCGAGAGGCTGGTAGGTCAGGCGGTTGCGCTCGCCGTTCACCGGCGTGAGCGGCTGGTCCTGCGCGTAGCGGAGGACCTCGTGCGCGTAGAAGGCGCAGAAGTCGATCGCCTCCGCGGTGTCCGCGTCCGCCTCGGTCCAGGTCTTGCCGGCCTCCAGGACGAGCGTGGCGTTGAGCTCGTGCCGGCGCCGCCTCATGATCTCGGCGGCCTTGAACAGCACGTCGGCCCGGGCGCCGGGGGCGCTGCGGGACCAGGTGCCGAAGGCCTCGTGAGCCGCGCGCATCGCCTTCTCGGCCTGGGCCGGGGAGGCCTTGGCGGCCCGTCCCACGATCCGGTGGGGATCGCAGGGGTTGTGGGAGACGATCGAGGACTTCGTGGAGAAGCGGGCGCCGCCGATGATCAGGGGACAGTGCAGGGGGACGAACTCGTCCAGGGCTTTCTGGAGCGCCGCCCGCGCGTCGCCGTCGCGGGAGAAATCGACGATCGGTTCGTTCCGGAATTCGAGGGTCATCGGGGGGCCATTATAGAGACGCCGCGGGCCGCGTGAATAGTCCGCCGGGGATCAGGTGCCGGCTTTCTGCTTCGCCTCGGCGAGCTTCTTCTGGAGCGCGTCGCTGCGGGGGACGCCGAAGGCGAGCGCCTTCTCCCAGTCCGCGACGGCCTCGGCGAAGCGGGAGAGGTTGAAGTGGACGTGGCCGCGGGCGAGGAAGGCCTCGGGGTAGTTCACCCGGCGGGTGAGCGCCTCGCCGTAGGACTGCAGCGCCTGGCGGAAGAGGTCGCCGCGCTTCTCCTTCTCGGCGAGCAGGGCCATCTGGGCGAAGACGTCGCCCTTGAGCTTGTAGACCTCCTCGTTCGTCGTCTGGCGTCCGATCAGGCGGTCGCAGGCCTGGAGCGACCGGGCGTAGTTCTTCTCGCAGGCCGCCATCAGCGCTTCGGCGAATTCCATCTGCTCGCGGTCGCTGGCGCCGATCTGGCGGTAGGCTTCGAGGTCCGCCCGCGCCTTCTCCCGCAGCGACTGCAGGTCGGCGTCGGCGGCCAGGTCGAGATAGAGGCGCGCGCGGTCGTAGTAGGCGGCGGAGAAGCTCTTGAGCGCCTTGATCGCGGCGCTGAAGTCCTTTTCGGCTTCGGAGGACCGCTGGTCCAGGGCATAGGCCTGGCCGCGCAGGTGGTAGATCTCGGCCTGGTCGGGCAGCAGCGCGATCGCCTTCGTGAAGCGCTCGATCGCCTCGGCGAGGAGCGTGTGGGTGCGGGACAGGTCGGCGCCCGCCTGGTAGAAGAGCGTCCGGGCGCGCTGCATCGTGGTCCGGCCGAGGTCGATCTCGGGCTGTGCCTTCGCTTTCGCCTCGTCCTTCCGGGCCTGCGCCTCCCGCTCTACGGACTTGATGCGCTGGGTGGTGTCGAGGATGCGGTCGCGCACGCTCGTGTTCTGGGGCTCCAGGGTCCGGGCGGCCTCGAACTTCCCGAGCGCGCCCCGGAGGTCGCCGGTCTCCGCCAGGCGGTCGCCCTGCTGGAGCAGCGTGCGGAAGTTCTCCGAGGGCCCGCCCGAGGCGAAGAAGGCGACGACCAGGAACATCGCCAGGAGGAACGCGCCCGCGGCCGCGATCGGGACCCACTGGCGGCGGAGCTTGCGGGCGACGACGGTGGCGGCCGGCGCGCGCCGGGCCGCAATCTCCTGGCCGCCCGCGAAGCGGTCGAGATCCTTCGCCAGGGCCTCCGCGGACGCGTAGCGCCGGGGGGTCTCCTTTTCGAGGCACTTGAGCACGATCGTCTCCAGGTCCTTCGGAATCGCCGCGTTGAGCCGCGAGGGCGGCACGGCGTCCTCGTTGACGACCATGCGGAGGGTCTCGACGGGGTTGGGTCCCTTGAAGGGCGGCAGCCCCGTCAGCATCTCGTAGAGCACGGCGCCGATGGAGTAGACGTCGCTCTGCTTGCCGACGGGCGCGATCTTGCCGGCGGCCTGCGCGGGGGCCATGTAGCTGGGCGTCCCCACCACCGTGCCGGACATCGTGATGTGCGAGTTCCCCTCGAGCGACTTCGCCAGGCCGAAGTCCATCACGTAGGCCTTCTCGTCCTTGTCGATCATGATGTTGTGGGGCTTGATGTCCCGGTGGATGATGCCCTTCGAGTGGGCGTACTCGACGGCCCGGGTCACCTGGATCAGGATCGCGGCGGCCTTCGGCGCCGGCAGCTTCTGGCCCGCCAGGCTCCGGCCGTCGATGTACTCCATCGCGATCACGTGCTTCTCGGAGATGTCGCCGACCTCGTAGATCCCGACGATGTTCGGATGGCGGAGGGAGGCGGCGGTCTGCGCCTCGCGGCGGAAGCGGACCACGTCCTCCTTGCCGCCGCTGCCCGCGAGCACCTTCAGGGCCACCCAGCGCTTGAGCCCGCTCTCCCAGGCCTGGTAGACCACGCCCATGCCGCCGCGGCCGAGCTCCTTCACGACGACGTACTTG
>JACQFK010000605.1 GCA_016200125.1 Planctomycetota bacterium | reverse complement strand
GCGTCGTCGGTCCGCAGGCCGAGAATGACCTTCTCCTGCTCGTCGGACATCCGGGACGTCGCTTCGATCCCGGTATTCACCTTGCGCGACAGATCGGTGATCTGCTCCCGCATCTTGTTGAGGTCGCGGTTGTGGGCCGAGCTGAGGACGACGACCAGACCCACGACAAAGAGCGCGGCGGCGGCCAGAGGGATGGCGGGGCGGCTGCGGAACCAGTCCGTCGTGCCCTCCTCGACGGGCTTCGCCTCCACCGGCTGGGCTTCGCGTTTGATCTCGCTGATCACCGACTCGATGACCGTGTTGCCGAAGGACTCGGTCGACAGCGCGTTCGAAAGGATGCTTTCGTTCTTCTGGAAAAGCTGGAGGAGTTCGCGGCAGGAGGCGCAGGCGGCCAGGTGCTCGTCGACGTGGCTGCGCTCCTCGGGCGAGAGTTCGCCGTCCACGTGACGGGACAGCAGGGTCTTCAGATCGTCGCCGCAGGCCATCGGGGTCGTTCCTCGTTTACCAGTACAGGTCCATGAGCTTGTCTTTCAGCATCAGCCGCGCCCGGTACAGCCGGGATTCGATGGTGGCGACGGGCAGCCCCAGGAAGTCGCCCATCTCGCGGTACGTCATCTTTCTCAGGTGCCGCAGCAGGATGATCTGCTGATAGATCTTCGGCAGCGCGTTGACCACGTGCAGGACCTTCTCGCGCAGCTCCTCGAGCTCCGTGGAGGTCTGCTTGAACACCGTGCCCAGGAACTCGCCCTCGGGCTCCAGCCCCTCGTCGGTGATCTTCTCGAGCGAGGTCGGCTTCACCCGCTCCTTCCGGAGCCAGTCCACGCAGGTGGTCCGGACGATCGAGCAGAGCCAGCCCTTGAAGCGGCGCGGGTCCTCGAGGTTGGCAAGATTCCGGAACACCTTGAGGAAGGTATCCTGGGTGATGTCGCCCGCGACGTGGACGTCGCCCACGATGTTGTAGGCGATCGAGCCCACGAGGTTGGCGTACTTCGCCATCAGCTGCTCGAAGGCCTCGGTCTCGCCGTTCCGTGAGCGGGTGATCAGGGCGGCATCGTCCCGCTCGGAAGTCCCCTGGCGGCGCTGAGCCTGACGCGGCATCGGTGACCTCAGTCTAGCACAACAATCCCGACGCTATCTAGACGGAACTGACGGGGAAATCCCTTCGTCACTTCTTTTCCCGCGCGGACCACCAGTCGTTCCAGAACTGGAGGGCGGGATCCCTCGGCACCAAACGGATCCGGTCGGGCTCGAGGATGAAGACGTAGCCCAGGGGCAGGGCCTCTTCCAGGGCTGCAAGGAGCGACTTCCGGTCGGGGGAGCCGTGGATTCTCCGGTAGTCCAGCGTCCACCAGTCCTCTTCTCGAGACAGCCGTTCAGGGAGGTCGAGTTCCAGGCCCGCCTGCCGGGCGAGCGCGGTCAGGATCTCCTTCGGCATCCCGGCCGCCGGGGCCTTGAGAGGAGTCTTCAGAAGCCCTTCCCAGACCTTTGCCTGTCTAAGGGCGTTCAGGGATTTCATGCCTGGTTCGTTCAGCAGGGACGCTGGGGCTTCCGGTGACCCCATTCTGCACAGGGTCGCCGCCGCCGTTTCAGAGACATAGTCCGTTGGATCCCGGAGGAGTTTTCGGATCGAAGGAAGGCTTTGCCGGGCGTCCATCCGGGGGAACGCCTGGAGCGCCGCGCAACGCACGTCGGGGTCCGGATCTCCGAGAAGCTTCTCGACCTCGGGCAGGCTCTGGCGCAGCGCCATTTCGCCGAGGGCCTGGACGGCGGCGACCCGCACCGCTGCATCCTCGTTCTTGAGCAGCTTGCGCATCCGGGGAAGGTCTTCTGGGGAGGCCAGATGGGCGAGCGCCAGTGACGCGTTCCGGCGCACGCCCGAGTCCTTGTCCTCCAGCAGTTTTTCGATGTCCGGGAGAGCGGTCCGGGCATCGAGATCGATGAGCGCGAGCACGGCGTGGGACCGGAGGGTGGGCAGGCGATCCTGGAGGCACTCCGTCAGCTTCGCGACGGTGTCCGCCGCTCCTAACTGACCCATCACGGTGATGGCCACGGACCTCGACTCGGCGGGCCCCCCCTCCAGCCTTGCGAGGATCCGGGGGACGGCATCCGTGGCGCCCATGTCTCCGAGAACTCGAAGGGCGTGGCTCTGTACGCGAGCCGACTTGTCGTCCAGGAGCCGCAAGACGTGCGGCGAGGCCTCCTGGACCCCAAGCCTCCGGATGACTCTGGAGGTGTAGACGTTCTGCCACGTTTCGCCATCTGCGATGAGACCTACGACCTTCGGAATCGCCTCCTTCGCCTCGAGATCCGCGAGCGTCCAGGCGGCCATCCGGCGGACCGCCGCGGCTTCGGCGTCGAGAAGCTTCATCAGGGGCTGGATCGCCGATCGCAGCTTCCACGCCTTGACCGTCCAGCAGGCCTGGTTCGTCTCCCCGGGCATCAGGGCGCTCTCGAGCGCCGGGGCCACCAGGGAATCGAGGTCTTCTTTGACGAGCTTGGGGTATCGGCGGGGCTTGCCGTTGAACACGGCGTCGAACTCCCCGACTTCCAGGAAGGTTGCCGTCCACTCATGGCCGTTGCCCGCAGCCAGACGTTCCTCAATCCCGGGAAGGATCGCGCGAAGATTGGGGCTCAGGCTCTCGGTGACCAGGATGAGCCGGAGGATCGCCTTGGCTCGGGCGCTGACTTCTCGATCCTTGTCCTCGGCGGCCTTCTCAAGAGCGGGGATCGCCGCCTTTCCCAGTCCCTTGAGCTTGCGGGCGGCTTCGTCCCTCTCGTCGATACGGTCGGATTTGAGCCGCTCGATCAGCGGCCGCGCAGCGTCATCCTGAGCCGGGGCGACCAGGCAGAGCGCAACAACGGCAAAGGCCATCATGTCCTGGAGCATTGTACGCCGCCCAGGAAGCTTCCTGCTGCCGGTTCTTCCGGGATGAGGGAGACGATCGCCCTCCTCGGGGGAGGGAGGGCTGGGGATCTTCCGCCTGTGTACCGAGTACTGTGTACTGTTTCCCCTGGTTATGACGAAATCACATAGTGTCCCCAACCCCGCGGGGTTGTGTTCGTTAGAAGGAGGCCGGCCATGGCCGGATCAGGGGAAGCGATGAATCTCGACG
>JACQFK010000604.1 GCA_016200125.1 Planctomycetota bacterium | reverse complement strand
GACGAAGATCCCGATGGCCCCGACGATCACCAGGTACCTCACCTTGAGCGTGGGACCCAGCAGGCGCTGGTAGAGGACCGCCAGCCCGTGCATCAGCCGGTCCATGAACCGCCCGACGGGGTTCGTTCCCGCCTTCAGGTTCAGGATCTGCGCGCAGCGCGCCGGCGTGATCGTGAGCGCCTCGAGCAGCGAGAACGCCACCGCCACGGACAGGACGACGCCGAACTGGAAGAGGAACTTCCCGATCAGACCCTTCATGAACGCGATCGGCAGGAAGATCGCCATGATCGCTCCGGTGGCCACGATCGCGGCGAAGGTGATCTCCGTCGCACCGTCGGTCGAGGCGCGCACGCGGTCCTTGCCCATCTCCCCGTGGCGATAGATGTTCTCCATCACCATGATCGCGTCGTCGACGACGATGCCTACGGAGAGCGAAATCGCCAGCAGCGTGAACATGTTGATGGTGAAGCCCATGAAGTACATCACCGCAAGCGTGCCGATCAGCGACGTCGGAATCGACATCAGCACGTTGAAGGTCGAGCTGAAGGAACCCAGGAACATCCAGCAGACGATCGCCGTCAGGAGCACCGCGAGCGCAAGGGCGATCTGAATGTCCTTGATGGCGTCCTCGACGGAGATCGTGGCGTCGTAGTTGAGCGCCATCTCGATCCCGTCGGGCATCCGCTGCTGCAGCTGGGCCAGCTTCGCCTTGACCGCATGGGCCACCTCGACCGCGTTGGCGCCGCGGATCTTGCGGATCGCCAGGCCCATCGCGGGCATGCCGTTGACCCGCGCGACCCGGCGCTTGTCCTCCATCCCGTCCTCGATGATCGCCACGTCGCGGAGAAGGATCTGCGCCCCCGCGCGGTCGACGATGATGAGGTTCCGGAAGCTCTCCATGTTGACCGCCTCGCCCTCCGCGCGGATGTTCAGCTCGCGGCTCGCGGTCTCGATCCGTCCCGCCGGAAGCTCGACATGCTCCCGCGACAGCGCAGACATCACGTCGTCCACCGTAAGGTCGTAGGACTGGAGCAGCTTCGAGTCGAGCCAGACGCGGACGTTCCGCTCCCGGTAGCCGCTCATGCTGATGTCGCCGACTCCCGGGATCGTCTGGAACTGGTCCTTGAGAGTGTTGCGGATGTACTCGGAGATATCGAGGAGCGGCCGCGTGCCCCAGACGCCGATCCAGAGGATGGGCATGTCCTCGGGGTTGGATTTCTGCACGACGGTCGGATCCATGTCGCGGGGCAGGAGGCGCTGGGCCTGCGCGATGCGGGTCTGAACGTCCTGGATGGCGGCGTCGATGTCCCGGTTGAGCTCGAACTCCAGCTTGATGTTGGCCAGGCTCTGCCGGCAGGTGCTCGACATCTGGACCAGGCCCTCCACCTGGATCACGGCGGACTCCAGGGGATCGACCACGTCCGACTCCATGACTTCCGGCGCGGCGCCGGGGAGCGACAGCTGGATGTTGACGATCGGCATGTCGATGTCCGGATACTGGCTCACGCCGAGGCGGGTGAAGGAGATGCCGCCGAAGACGATCAGGGCGATCATCAGCATCCACGCGAAGACCGGCCGCTTGATGGAGATCGAGGCGAGGCTCATGTCAGTCTCTCACCGTCCTGGTCGGAGGAGACGGCGGGGGCGCCTCCTTCACGATCAGCTCCGTGCCGTCGGAAATGGCCGCCGTTCCCGTCACCACGAGGACTTCGCCCGCGGTCAGCCCTTCGAGGATTTCGACCACGCCCTCGCGGACGAACAGGCCGGGGCGCACCGCCCGCTGGTTCGCCCGCGAATCCTTCACCACGAAGGCCACGAAGCCGCGCTCCGTCGGAAGGATCGCCGAGTCGGGCACCACGACGGCCTTCTCGTGCGTAGCCACGACGGCCCGCACCGTCGCGAAGAATCCCGGCTTGAGCAGCTCGTCCCGGTTCTCCACCATGGCGAGGCATTCGACCGTGCGGGTCTGCACGTTCGCCTGCGGGCTCATGTGGATCAATTCCGCGGTGAAGGTCTTCCCCGGCAGCGGCCGGACGGTGAAGCTGACCCGGCGGTCCCCCGACAGCACGGCGTTCAGCTTGACCGATTCAGTCTCCGAAACCTTGAAGCGGAGCTTGAGCTTCGACTCGTCCACGATCGACGCGAGCTGGGCGCCGGGCGCGACGTACTGGCCCGTGGAGACGGCCTTCGTGTCGATGACGCCCGTGATGAGCGAGCGCACCTGGGAATTCTCCAGATCGTGGAGCGCCAGGTCGAGGGATGATTTCGCCTCTGCGGAGGCGGCGCGCACCGAGCTGAGCTGGCTGCTCAGCGTGGCGATCTCCTCGTCGCTCACGTAGCCCGGATCCTTCTTCTTCAGCTCCTGACGGTTCTGAAGGACGATCTCCGCCTTTCGGACGTCGGCGGCGGCCCGCTCCTGGCTGGCCTTCGCGCGGTCGGCCAGCATCTGGTAGCGGCTGCGGTCGATCTCGGCCAGGACCGTCCGGGTCGTGACCTTCGCCCCCTCCTCGAACATGACCTTCTCGACCATGCCGGCCACCCGCGCGGTGACCCGGACCTGCTCCTCCGGCTCGAGGGAGCCGACGGCGTGGATCGTGTAGTGGACATCCTCGGTCGTGACCTTGCGGACCTCGACGGGGAAGGCGCGCTTGCCGCCGCCGCCGGCGCCCCCGATGGGCTGGGGCGGGGCGGGCGGCTTGCAGCCGGCGGCCAGCGCGAACATCAGGAGGAGCGCTCGTTTCATCGGGCTACCTCACCGGAATCCTTCCCTGGACGTTCTCCAGCTGGAACCAGTCGAGCTTGCTCTGCAGCCGCGACCGCTCGAGCTCCAGCTGGGCGGACAGATACTGGTTCTGCGCCACGAGGACCTCGAGGTTGGAGACCCCCGCGATCCCCTGACGGTACTCCGTCACCACCTGCGTGTAGTTCTCCCTCGACGTGCGCTCGCGCGTCTCGAGCGTCACGATCAGCTCCCGGTCCGAGCGCCACGTGAGATGGGCGCCGCGGACGTCGGCCTCGATCTGCCTCGCCAGCTCGTCGCGCTGGAGCGCGGCCGACCGCGCCTGCGATTCCGCCAGGACGGTCCGGGCGCGGACGTCGCCGCCGTGGAACAGGTTGAAGGTCAGGGTGAAGAGGGCGTCCCAGTTCACCTCTTTCGAGTACGCCGAGTAGTTCATGCGATAGGCGTAGTAGTTGCCGTTGAAATCGAGGACGGGGTAGTGCTCGCTCGTCACGATCGTGACCTGCTCGCCGGCGGCGCGGACCGCGAATTCCCTCTCCTTGAGGTCGCTCCGCTCCGAAAGCGCGCGCTGGAGGAGCGGGAGGACGTCCGGCGGCACCGGGGGCTCGGCCACGTCGTCCCGCAGGGGGACGGCGAAGGGGCGGCCCAGGAGGAAGGCCATCTGGTTCCGCGAGAGGTCGAGCGACTGGAGGCCCCGGTTCAGCTGCGCCTCGTCGGAGGCGACCTGGGTCTCGATGAGCAGGACCTCGGTCTTGCGGGCGATGCCCTGGGCCTGGCGCGCCTGCATCTCGCGGAGCCGGTCGCGGGAGTTCTTGAGCGCGTCCTCGAGGATCTTCTGCTGCCGCTCGTAAAAGAGCGTCGTGAAGAACGCCGAGGCCACGGTCTGGAAGAGCAGGCGGCGCTCGGTCTCGAAGGCGTTCCGCGAGCCGTCGATGGCGGCCTGCGACTGCCGCCAGGCGGCGAAGTCCTTCAGGCCATGGAAGATCGGCTGCGCCAGCGTCAGGGCCACCTGCCGGCGGTTGGGGGAGATCGTCACGACGCCCGAGGTGAACGACGCGGGCACGGGATCCTGGTAGAACTGGGTCGCCTGGACGCCGACCGTCGGCAGCACCGCGGCGACGGCCTGGTCCTGCACGGCGAGCGACTGCAGATAGGTCTCGGCCGCCCGCGCGATCCGCTCGCTGCGGGCGAGCGAAATCCGGAAGGCGTCGCCCAGGGTGATCGCCTTCTGCTCCTCGACCCGCTTCCAGTGGACCTCCGAGGGCCGGCGGGCCGCCGCGGCGTCGTCGCGGCCCTCCCACTGGAGGACGTCGCGGTAGATCGCGTCGACCGACTCCGCCGAGTACGAGCGGCAGCCGGCGGCAAGAAGCCCGGCCAGGCCCAGGACGAGGGGCAGGCGCCTCACGCGCGCACCCCCTCCAGGAAGAGCGCCGCGACCCGGGCGGCGAGGTCGCCCGCCCGGTCGGACATCCGCTTCACCCCGAAGATGTGGCGGGCCGCCACGAGCTGGAACATGCAGCACATGAAGCTCCAGGCGAAGAGCCTCGCGTCGACCGACTTCCGGACCCATCCGCGGCGCGCCCAGAGCCGGTAGAGGCCGGCCACTTCGCCGATGCTGCCCGCCACCCGCCTCCGGAAGAACATGGGCGCCAGCGGCTCCCTCTCGAGTCCCGCGAAATAGAGCAGCCGCATGAAGTACGGGTCCCGTTCCGACACCTGGAGGATCCGCGCCGCGATGGCCGACAGCGCCTTCTCAAGCGGGGCCGACTTCAGCTCCGGGGAGATGAAGACCCCGGTCTGCCGGATGCGCTCCTCGATGATGGCCTTCTGGATGGCCCGCTTGTTGGGGAAATGCTTGTAGATGAGCGCCTCGCTCACCCCCGCCGCCGCGGCCAGGTCGCGGCTCCGCGTCCCCTTGAAGCCCGAGCGCGCAAAGGCCGCCATCGCGCCCAGGACGATGCGCTTGCGGCGCTCCTCGTGGGTCAGGTGCTTCATGGCACCCTATTCTACGCCCGGCCCGGCCCCGGCTTTCTCAAACTAAGTGAATATTTGCTCACTTTCAGGGGCCGAGTCCGGGAGGGGCCGGAGGGCGGGGTCAGACGGGCGAGGGGATCGGCTCGAAGGCCGGCATCGGCTCTGTCATCGCCAGGTCGATCTCCACGGGAGCCCGGAGGAGGTTGCGCTGGGCGTCGGCGATGACGGCGATGACCGGCTTCTCGGGGATCTCGGGCTGCGAGCGGACGACGCGGGCGACCTCGCCCCCCTCCAGGCGGAGGTAGCTGCCGATCGGGTAGATCGAGAGCGCCTTCACGAAGGCCTGGACGATGTCCCAGTCGAGCATGCCCTTGGCGCCGTCGTCCATGACGACGCGCATGGCCTGGTAGGGGAGCATGGGGAGGCGGTGCGCGCGCGGGGAGACCATGGCGCCGTAGGTGTCCACCACGTTGATGAGCCGCGCGAAGAGGTGGGTCTCGTTCTTCTTCTTGCCGGCGGGGTAGCCCGTGCCGTCGGGCTTCTCGTGGTGCTCCAGCGCCACGCGGGCGACGACGTCGCGGAGGACGACCTCCTTGGTGAGCAGGAGGGCGCCCTCGATGGGATGGCCCTTCACCTGCTCCCATTCCTCCTGGTCGAGCGCCGCGTGCTTCGTGAAGACCTCCTGCTTGACCTTCATCATCCCCACGTCGTGCAGGAGCCCGCAGATCGCAACCTCCCGGATCTCCTCGCGGCCCATCCCCAGCGAGCGGGCCAGGAACATGGCGAGCTTGGACACGTTGAGGCAGTGGCGGGAGATATAGCGCTTGAGCGACCCGTGGTAGCTCAGGTCGAGGAAGTCGGGGAGCGGCCGGTTGTCGAGGCGGTCGGTCAGCTCGTTCACGATGTTGTCGAGGAGCTCGGAGTCGAGCTTGCCCGACTTCGTGAGCTGGGAGAGCATCGTGCGGATGCGCCAGACCAGCCCCTGGCGAGACGCGGGGGCGGGGGGAGGCGCACTCGTCCGCACCAGCACCTTGGTCTCCCCCGTGCCGGGCGGGCCCGAGACGGGCACCACCTGGCCGGCGTCGGAGGCGGCCGGGGGGGCTTCGACCGCCGCCGCCTTGCCCCTGCCGGCGACGACGACCGCGACCTGCTCCGCCCGCGGCGCCTCCTTCTGATCCAGCGTCTCCAGCCAGTTGATCAGCGGCTCGCCGGAGGTCTGCGCCTCGACGGGGCCGAGCCAGGCCTCGAGCTCCTCGCGGGGGCGCCCCGGGAACATCGACGCGAGCCGGCGCAGGATCTCGCGGCGCTCCTCGGCGTTGAGCGGATCCCGGCGGGCGTTTTCGGCGAGCGAGACCTCGAAGGCCTGGCGGTCGTCCAAGGACCGGACCACGGCGACGATCTCGGGAATGCCCAGAGCCTTGCAGGCCAGGTAGCGCCGCTGGCCGCAGACGACCTCGTATTCCCGGCCGACCGCGCGGACCAGCAGCGGCTGCAGCAGCCCGTGGAGGCGTATGGAGGAGGCCAGCCTCTGGATTTCCTGGTCCGTCGCGGCGGCGCGCGCGGGGAACTTCCGCGGGCGGACGGAGGCCAGCGGAATTCGTTCGACGCGTGCCCCTCGTTCTTCGGCCATCTTGGCGGCGCCGGTGGCGCCGGGACAAGTATACGCTGTCCTAGAGATCCCGGCGCAGCCGCTCGAGGAATTCCGAGTAGCCCTGCTTGCGCCAGAAGCGGCCGGCGACGGCGTTCTTCACCGAGACGTTCACCTCGGCATAGGGGAGCCCCTTCTCCTTGAACCAGGCGTGCGCCGCCTCGAGCAGCTGCGTGCCCACGCCCTTGCGCCGGTCGCGGACGGCGAGCTCCGAGACGTAGCCGTACTGGAGGGAGGGGACGACGGGCGGATTCTCGAGAATCAGCGCATGGCAGTAGCCGAGGGGGGCGCCCGGGGTCTCCTCCGCGACGAAGAGCGCGGCCCGCGGATTCTGGAGATTCTCCTCGATCCACTTCCCCATCACCAGGTCGGCCGCCGCGGTGATTTCAAAGCGGGGGTCGAGGGGCGCGTGGAACTCCCACATCTCCCGCCAGAGCCGCACGAGGGCTTCGACGTCCTCCGTCCGGGCGCGGCGAACGACGGTCTGCGGGCGGTCCGCCATGGGAGCGCGAAGCGCCGCTCAGGATCCCTTTTTCCAGGCGGAAGGATCCGGCGCCGTGGAGGTGGTCCGGCGGACCTTCATGAAGGCGAGGGTGAGGACGGTGAGGAACTCCTCGGGCTCGACGCCCGGGAGCGCCTTCGGATTCTGCGCGAAGAAATCCTCGATCTTGCCCGGGGCCTCGTCGATCGTGGCGCCCCCCAGGGCCTGTTCGAGCTTCGCCAGGATGCCGGCCGGCTCCGACTTGAAGGTGCCGCTGAAGCTGACGGACTGGATCTGGTTGCGGCCGGCGCCCGGGACGATCGTCGCGCGGACGATGCCCGCCTTGGTGGGAAGTTCGCCGGAGACGCTCGACGCAGGCGCTGTCACGGGAACCTCCTCCTCAGCCGGGCCGCAGCGGGCCGTTCCCGATCAACTATATCCGGGCGCCCCCGGAGCGGTCAAGGAAGCGGGTTCAAGGATCCTGAAGGAAGGGCGGATACTCGCAGGCCTGCCGGAGGGAGTTCGCGTAGTACTCCAGCTGGGAGCGGCGCCACGCGCCGAGCCGTTCCCTCAGGCGCCGCGCGATCTCCGGACGGGCTTCCGTCGCGTCGGTCTTCTCGCCCGGATCCCGCGCGAGATCGTAGAGGACCGAGCCCCCCGTATCGCCGTCCCGGATCAGCTTGAAGCCGGACTGGATCACCCCGAGCTGGGTCTTCCAGGGCGTGTCGGACATGACGAAGCGGACGCGGTCCGCCCGCGGCTCCAGCGCGAAGAGATCCTCGCCCTGGAAGGCGGGATGGGCCGGGAGCCCGAGCAGATGGAAGACGCCGGGGGTCACGTCGAGCAGGTGGGCCGGCCGGCCGTCCCGGCTCCGTTCGAGCCCCGGCGCGCGGATGACGAGCGGCACGCGGATCACCTCCTCATGGACGCCGTTGGCGTGCGCCGCGGAGCCGTGCTCGTAGAAGGCCTCCCCGTGATCCCCGGAGACGACCAGGAGCGTGCGGTCCCAGAGGCCCCGCTCCTTCAGCCGCCGGAAGAGCCGCTCCAGCTGCGAATCCACGTAGGCCAGGCTGTCGGCGTAGACGTTCTTCACGATCTCCGCCTTCTCCTGCGGGAACCAGCCCACCGAGATCTTGAAATCGAGCTCGCGCGGGGAAAAACGGCGGGGGAAATCGGCCGGCACGTCGTAGGGCAGGTGGGAATTCTGGAGATTGAGATAGAGAAAGAAGGGCGCGCCGGCCGCGGAGTCGATCCACTTCATCGATTCACCGATCGTGACGGAATCGTCGAGCGCTCCCGAAAAAGCCGGCCGGTCCCGGGTCGCGTCCTCGGAGACGCCCGCCGTCTTCGAATGGAAGACGACCTCCAGGCCCCCGGTCTGCATGTAGTTCATCATCTGGCCCCACTCCTCGTTCTGCGAGGAGAAGAGCGCCGTCCGCCATCCGAGCGCCTTCAGCACGTCGTACATCATCAGGCGCGGGTAGGGCGGATCCTTCGGGTAGCGATAGACGTCGCGGGCCCGGAGCGGGTGCTGCGACGAGAATACCGCGGGGCAGGCGTAATCGGTGTGGCTCGCGGGCGTCACGCAGTCGGTGAACGCGCGCCCCTCTTCCGCGAGCGCCTCGAGCGCGGGCATCACGTCGCGGCCGCCGCCCGTAGCCCGCAGCTGGTCGGCGCGCAGCGAATCGATCAGGATCACGACGACGTTCCAGCGGTTCAGGCGGGCGCGGTCGATCCCGGAAACGTACTCCTCCATCGAGACGATCGGGCGCCGCAGGACCTTGGGCGGCGCGGCGGAGGGATCGTCGTCAAGGGCGTTCTTCGAGCCCAGGGTGCTCGACAGGAGATGCGTCAAGGGTCCGGCGTTCCTCTCGCGCCGGAGGCGGTACAGGTCATCCCGCGAATAGACCGCGCCCGTCGACGGATCCGTGATCTTCTGCGTCGCGAAGCGGTGGCCGATCTCGCCCGCGGCGGCGGCCGCGAAGACGATCCCGACCCCCGCGATCGTCGCCCGGGGGGCGATCCGCTCGACGGCGGGGGGAAGCGAGCGGACCCAGCGCGGCAGGACTTCGCATGCCACGATCGAGACGGCAAGCAGCACGCAGGGCAACCCGTAGACCAGGAATGGATGGATCCGAGCGGCATAGCCGAAAACGGAGCTGAAATTCGACGAGGCGAAGAGGATCCCCTGCCGATCCAAGAACTGCCCGCTCAGCCAGAACGTGACCCAGCTGCCTGCGAGCCCGATCAGGACGGCGGTCACCACGACCGACCGGAGACCGGCCACCACCGGTCGGAGCCTCGAGGGAACCCGATCGCCGGCGAACAGCAGGATCCGAAAGGAAAGGGCCATCAGGATCACCAACACGGAGAGGGCGGACGCCTCGGTGGCCAGCAAGGTCAAGCGGGCCCACCCGGGAAGGAGAGGGTCGCCGAGGACGCTTCGCGGCGCCACCAGCTGGAGCGCCCCGTGAATCGCCGCGAGCGACAGCCACGCGGCGCCCAGAGGCGGAAGGGTGAGACGATTCGAGACTTCGGTCATCTATTCCCGGACTCCGGAGAGAGCCCGCTTACTTCTTCTGCGAGGGCATCGACCACGTGTCGTGGATGTGGGCGATCAGCCACTTGTTGTCCTTGTTGCGGCTGCAGATGGCGGTGATGATCCCCCGCTGGGTCCCGACGCTCGCGACGTAGGTGACCAGCGCGATGTTGCCGTCGGGCTTGATCACTTCCTTGCCCGTGATCGTGCTGCGGGACTGGCCGTCGTAGGCCTTCAGCTTGTCCCGGAGCGCCCGGAGCACGGCGTCCTTCCCCCGCACCACGTCGTCGGCGCCCATGATCATCGACACGTCGGGCGACAGGAGCGTCTGGATGACGTCGAGGTCCCCCTTGTCGGAGGCATCGTGGTAGGCCTTGATGACCTCCCAGATCATCTGCTTGTTCTGGGCGATGTCGAGGGGCATCGGCCCTTCCTTGGAGCAGGCGCCCAGCAGCAGGAGGAGGCTTGCGGCGATCACTCTCATCGTTCTTCAACTATAGCGTTGCCCCCAGACGCCGGTCAAGGAGGGCCGCGGCCACCGTCCATCCGCAGCCGACCAGGGTGGCCGCCAAGCCGATCCAGAGCGGGGTTTTCGACAGCGGCCTCGGCGGAAGCTCCCGGGCGTAGGGATTCTCGAACACCCGCACCGTGCCCTCATAAACCAGACGGAAGCGCTTCGACTCATACGTCCGATCGGCGACGAGAAACCGCATGCCCAATTCGTCCAGCACGGGGCTCTCGGGATTCGTGAGGCGAATCAGCCGCTGGCCGGCCACCTCGCCCGCGCCTCGGATCGCCTCCGCCTGGGCCTTGGGCACCATCACGTCGTATCCCTGCACCGATTCGACGCCGAAGATCGACAGCGGGGGGAAGAAGGGCCGGCCGGTCTCCGGCAGATAGACCCCGACGCGCCCCTTCATCGCGGCGACCGCGGGGGGATGCTCGCGCAGGATGTCCGGTTCGAACCTCGGGTTCCAGGCCTGGAAGCGGGGGGCCAGGTCCACGATGACCAGGACGATCACTGCGAGCAGCATCCATTCCTTCATCGGGCGGAGCTCCAGGGCCCGGGCGAAGCAGATGCAGGCCCCGAACGTGAAGAAGAAGAGATACCGCGTCGGCAGGCTGAACGAGACGGACGAGATCCACACCGGCAGCGGGTAGAGGGTCGCGACCGCCAGCGCCACGATTGCCATCCCGGCGAAGAACCTCTCCCGGCGCGCGGCGAGGAGGGCGCCGGCCAGCGGACCGAGACCGATGTAGACGTTGTATTCGTTGGGCGGCATGGAACCTTTCACCCAGCCCGGCGCGACGAGTCCCGCCAGCCATAACCAGGATCGAAAACCGTCCCGGTAGAACCATCCGGCTTCTCCCCGGGGATCGCGCAGGCCGCCGCTCACGGCCGCCGCGAGCGGAACGAGCGCGACCGCCGCCATGAGGAAACCCGGAACGACGAACTTCCAGCTCGGCCGTTCCCAGAGGATCACGGCAGCGCAGGCCGCCGCCCCGATCTGGGGATTGGTGAAGAACAGGCCCGCCACCGGGATCACCCCCAGAAGCGAGCCCCGCTTCGCCGCGAGGAAGACCAGCGGGACGTAGGCCATCGTGGCCATCAGATAATGGCCATGAAGCCACAGCATCGCCCTGCCCGAGAGAATGTAGACGAAGGCGGCCATGAACGCCGCGTTGTGCCCCCGGCCGAGCGCGCCGAGCAGGTAGTACATCGCAATGCCGGCGAGCCACCAGTGGAAGACCGCGAAAAGATCGTAGGAGCGGATGGGGTCGAAGAGCAGCAGGAAGACCAGCTTCACCGGCCAGATGGAGTTCCAGATGTGGACGCCGTGGGGAACCGGCGCTCCGTTGAAGACGTACGGATTCACCAGCGGGAGCCGCCCGCGGCGGACCTGCTCCGAGTAGATTTTCTCGCTGGGGTAGTAGTACTCCACCGTGTCGGAGAGCCAGGGGTTGGCGACCGGATAAGGCCCGGCCCGCCAAACGGGCGACGATTGGAGAAAGTCCGTGGCAATGAGGGTCTGTCGCCCGGAAACGACGCCCGCGAAGAGGAGGAGCGTCAACGCGCCCAGGATGAGGCTAGGCGCCGACTTGCGGATCATCGGCGAACTCGAAGAGCTTGGTGGAGAGGTACTTCGCCCCGTTGTCGGGGAAGATCGCGACGACGGTCCCCCGGTCGAGCCGCTTCGCCTGCTCGATCGCCCCCCAGAGCGCGCTCCCCGAGCTGATGCCGGCGAAGATCCCCTCCTTCGCCGCCAGCTCGCGCGCCAGGCGGAACGCCGGCTCGTCCTTGCAGATCATCCCCTCGTCCACCGCGTTCGGATCCCAGATCTCGGGCGTCCTCTGCGACGCGAGGTTGCGGATGCCCTCCTGCACGTTCTCCGGCGTGGGCTCGACGGAGACAATTCGCACCTTCGGATTCTTCCCGCGCAGGAATCGCGAGCATCCCACGATCGTGCCCGTCGTGCCGAGCGTGGCGACCAGGACGTCGACTTTTCCGCCGGTCTGCTCCCAGATCTCGGGCCCGGTGGTTTCGTAGTGCGTCTGGACGTTGTACTTCATCCGGTACTGGTGGATCCGGAAAAACTTCGCCGGGTCGCTCGCCGCGATCTCGTCGGCCTTGTCCCAGGCCTCGTCGGAACCACCGTCCACCAGGCAGAGCTCGGCTCCGAAGGCGCGGATGATCTGCCGGCGCTCCACGGAGGCCTTCCTGGACAGGGTGATCAGGCACTTGTAGCCCTTCACGGCGGCGGCCATCGCGAGTCCGATCCCGGTGTTGCCGCTCGACGACTCGACCAGGGTCATGCCCGCCTTGAGCAGGCCGTCGCGTTCGGCGCCTTCGAGCATCGAGACGGCGATGCGCTCCTTCACCGAGCCGCAGGGGTTGAAGCCCTCGAGTTTCGCGAGGATCTCCACGCCGGGCTTCCGGAAGATGCGGTTGAGGCGGACCAGCGGGGTCCGGCCCACGGTCTCGAGGATGGAATTTCGAATGTCGGTCATCGGACTCAGGCGGGCTCGCGGACGACCGCTTTCCGGAGGCTCCGGAATCCCTCGGATTCCTGGCCGAGGGGGAAATCGAAGTGGCGCCCCCGGTTGGAGAAGCTCTGCTGCATCATCGCCAGCCAGTGCTTCGACGCCTCCACCTTGCCCAGGTCCTGGAACTGGACCCAGATCTTTCCGTCGAAGTAGTGCAGATCGGCGACATTCTCCACGGGCGTCGACAGGGTCAGACCGTGTCCCAGCCGGAGCTGGAAGCGGCCCCCGCTCAGCCGCAGGTAGATGGGGGAGATCAGGATGAAGCCTTTCAGGACCAGGAAGACGGCGGGGACGATGGTCAGGGTTTTCGTGCTGCTGGAAATGTGTCCCTGCGACCAGTTCCAGCCGTTGTACGTCACCAGGACGAGGTTGACGATCGCCAGGATCCAGAGGCCGCGGCGATGGCCTTTGACGGTGATCTCCTCCATCGCCCTAGTGTACCTCGCTTGCAGGGACGATCTATCATTTCGGGCTTCCGCGGTGGGCACCTCAGGACGCACTGCACATGCAGATTGTGCCGAGGGTCGAATACAATGCATTCATGGCCGTCGATGCCTTTCGCCAGGAAGTGGAGTTTCTCACCCCGCTGTTCAAGGAAGCCGAGGACGCTCATCGCGACTTCACGGCGCGCTGGTCAAGCGGGGAAAACCGGCTGGGAGTAAAGGGGTACAAGGAAACTGAAGAGTACCTCGAATCCTTGGCCCGATTTCACTCGGCTCAGGGCCGGCTGGAGGAGGCAATTCGTCCAGCCCTGGATCATCTGAGCGCCGGGAGGCCGGAGAAGATCCACCGGGCGCTCGCCTATCTTTCCATCCGGCTGCGGCCGCACCGAAGCGGCTACACAGGGGGGGCTCTCGCGCGCGCTTTGAAGCGCGTGCCCTTGGAAGATTCCCACCTCGATCATCTCCGCAAGATCATCCTTGATCGAGCGACATGGCCCTGGGCGTCAGTCCGCGGCCTGTGGAGGTGGATTCCCCGGCTGAGAACGCCGGACTTCGAAAACGCCCTGCGATCGCTCTCGCAAGACAAGACTCCCTGGATTGCCAGACGCGTGTCCCGCCTGATTCGCGAATACCTCTAGGACAACTCATGGCGTCCCGCGATGCACGGTGCTAGAATCGCGACCGATGACCACCGCGCTCAAGTCCAGCGACATCTACAACGTCATCATCGGCACCGCGGGCCACATCGACCACGGCAAGTCCACGCTCGTCAAGCGGCTCACGGGCATCGACCCCGACCGTCTCCCCGAGGAGAAGGAGCGGGAGATGACCATCGACCTGGGCTTCGCGCCCTTCATCCTCAAGAACGGGCAGCGGGTCGGCATCATCGACGTCCCCGGCCACGAGCGCTTCATCAAGAACATGGTCGCGGGCGCCACGTCGATCGACATCGTGCTCCTCATCGTCGCCGCCGACGAGTCGATCAACCTCCAGACCCGCGAGCACGTCTCGATCATGTCGCTCCTGGGCCAGAAGCGCGGCATCATCGTCCTCACGAAGAGCGACAAGGCGGACGCCGACATGCGGGCGCTCGTCGCGGAAGAGGTGAAGACGCTCGTCCAGGGGACCTTCCTCGAGGGCGCGCCCGTGATCCCGGTGAGTGCGCTGACGGGTGACGGCATCGACGCGCTCGTGGACACGATCAACACGATGGTCGCCGCGACGCCGCCCCACGAGGTCTCGGGCGTCTTCCGGATGCCCATCCAGCGCATCTTCTCGGCCAAGGGGTTCGGGACCGTGATCACCGGCGTCCCCATGTCGGGAAAGGCGGCGATCGGCGACACCCTTGAAATCATCCCGCTCGGCAAATCCGGCCGCGTGCGGAGCCTCCAGGCCTACAAGTCCGAGGTGCAGGAGATCCGGGCCGGCCATTCGAGCGCGATCAACCTGTCCGACGTCTCCCTGGAGGAGGTCCACCGCGGCATGGTGGCGGCGACCCCGGGATACTACAAGGCCTCGAGATACGTCGAAGCGAGATTCAAGTACGTCCCCGACAAGCCGCGGACGCTCAAGAACCTGTCGCCCATCAAGCTCCACGCGGGCACCGCCGAATGCGACGGCCACATCGCGCTGCTCGACAAGAAGGAGCTCACTCCCGGCGAGGAGGGCTACGTCCAGTTCCGCCTCGACGAGCCCATCGTGGTCTCCCCGGGCGATCCCTACATCGCGCGCCTCCAGACCCCGATGTACACCATCGGCGGCGGCCGGATTCTGGACGCCTCCGACCAGAAACTCAAGCGGCTCAAGGACGAGATCACGCTCAAGCTGGTCGAGAAGGAGCAGACCCTCTCGGGGGAATCCTCCTCCCTCGAGTTCGCGCTGAAGGATGCGG